>PANS01000035.1 GCA_002708415.1 Micavibrio sp.
AAAGCCGACGAAGCAATCTATATTAACGCTTTTAAGAAGATTGCCGCAGTCACTAACGCTCCTTCGCAATAAAAATTCTCTTTAAGAAATTTTCTTCCAAATCGGATTGTTAAGATCATCCATCATTTTTTGATGGGCTTCTAATTCTTCTGCGCTCACCTCAAATTCACGTGGCTCTTTGAATACGCGCTTTTTTGTAACGCTAACATGCAATTCTTCTGTCACGGTTTCGCGCGCAGGTTCAATCTCTAACCCGCGCTGACGACCGCCTAAAAGCTCCATATAGACTTCTGCAAGAAGCTCAGAATCTAATAACGCGCCGTGCAATGTACGCCCTGTATTATCAACATTAAAGCGGCGGCAAAGCGCATCCAAGTTCGCTGGAGAGCCCGGAAACTTCTTACGCGCCATGGCGAGTGTATCAATCACACGCTTTGGATCAATGCTCGCAAAACCATAGGTTTTAATTTCCGCATTGATAAATTTCATATCAAATTCGGCGTTATGAATGATCAGTTTTGTATCATTGCCAAGAAAGTCCAAAAAATCACCAACAACCTCACCAAAGGTCGGCTCTTTCTTTAACCGATCATACGTAAGCCCATGAACCGCAACCGCTTCGGCTGGCACATCACGTTCTGGATTTATATATTGGTGATAGGTGCGCCCCGTTGGCATGTGGTTTTCTAATTCCACGCAGCCAATCTCAACCAATTTGTCACCCTCGGCTGGATCCATACCTGTTGTTTCCGTATCGAGGACAATCTCACGCATTAACTTACAGGTCCCAAAACTTGATCAAGCCATTCATTGAAAAAAGCTTGTGTTTGATGCTGTAAAGTCAAAAGATTTTTTTCACTATTCTTACGAATTTCTTTTACCGTACGCCCATTATCTTCTAATTCTTTATATCCAGCGGCAAGCCATAGCTCTATACTTTCACGTTGCACTTCAGGATGGCATTGTAACGCCATAATATTTTTCCCATAGGAATAAGCTTGGTTTTCGTAAAGATCGCTAGAAGCAAGTCTCACAGAGCCTTTTGGTAAATTAAAGGTATCTCCATGCCATTGCATCATTTTTGTTTGTGACGAATCCAAATGTCTAACAGGCGTTTTCATACCGTCTTCATTAACCGTAATATCAACCCAGCCAATTTCTTTTCCATTACCCCCTGGGAAAACGTCTGATCCTAAAGCTTTAGCCAATAATTGTGCGCCCAGACAAATGCCTAAAACGGGCTTGTCATTTGCTACACGTTTTTCTAAATAGGTAAGTTCTTGTTTTAAGTAAGGAAAATCATCTGCCTGATAAACACCCATTGAACCACCAGTGAAAATCGCTAAATCATGGCCAAGCGGGTCAATTGTTTCAATAGCGTCCATATAAGATAAAACACGTGTGACATCATATCCGCGCTCAACAAGAATTGGATCAAGTGACCCAATATCTTTTTCTGTCTTGTGACTAACAACTAAAACTTTCATTATATTTCCTTATCGTACTTCCCTTAATATATTTTCCAGTTGGCGATAACTATATGCCATTCCTATTCCTGTTTGTACCACAAAATCAGCCAACATTGTCTTTTGATTATCAGGCATTTGTGACTTCAATATGGCTTCAAATTTTTCTTCACTCATTCCAGCGCGCGATAAGACTCGGCGGCGCTGTATATGATGGGGGGCGCTCACGCAAATCGTATAATCCACGCGACTTTGTGCGCCTGTCTCAAATAAAAGAGGAATATCCAAAACAACAATATCTCGTTCTAAACGCGTTTGTTTTAGAATAAAGTCTTGCTGCGATTGCTGTACGATAGGATGTAATATTTCTTCCAGTTTTCTTTTTTCATCATCATCGCTAAAAATTATATCTGCCAAAACGTCCTTTTTAATCAGATGATTTTTTTTATCCCACACTAAAGGAAATGTCACCGCAATTTCTTCAAATGCTTTTCCTTTTGGACTTAACGCATATCCAACCACTTTATCTGAATCATGAATTGCGCACCCCAGTTGCGATAGCATTTTTGCCGCTGTCGTTTTACCCATTCCAATCGATCCAGTTAAGCCGAGCACTATCATGACAAAACCTTTTTAATCAAAGCATCATCAACATCGGGCAAAATGCCTGTCCATTTTTCAAAAGCGGGACGTGCCTGATGAAGCAACATACCAATACCTGTGACAATGTCATTTCCTTGCGCTTTTGCATCACTTAATAAATCCGTCATAAGCGGTGTATAAACAATATCATTTACGAGCGCATGCGTTGGTAATTGCGTTAAATCTAACTCTAAAGCCAATTGCCCTTCCATCCCCAAAGATGTCGTATTAACAAGCAAATCTGAGCCTTTTAAAGCGTATTCACGCAATTCCCAATCAATGATGCGCACCTGATCAGGCGCTAACTCTATCAAGCTCTCGGCTTTTTCGCGTGTTCTATTAGTAATTATAATTTCCGATACATCTTCTTGCTTAAAGGCATAAACAATAGCGCGCGCTGCGCCACCTGCTCCCAAAACAACTGCGCGCTTATTTTTAAAATCAAAGTGAGGCACTTCTTGTTTTATATTTTGAATAAAACCAAATACGTCTGTGTTACTTCCAAATAATTTTCTATCTTTAATCAAAATGGTATTAACTGCGCCAATCGCTTTTGCCGTTTCATCTACTTCATCACACAACGCCATAATATTTTCTTTATGTGGTATCGTGGCATTGAAACCGTGAAAGCCTTGATCAACTAATTTTTGAATATCTTCTTTTAAGTTTTCTGGCGCAATTTCGATTGTTTCATACGTTCCCGTCAAATCATATTCTTCAATCCAATGGCCATGAATAATCGGTGATTTGCTGTGATGGATCGGGTAGCCAATAACGCCCGCTTTTAATGTACTCATAACCCCATCCCCTCTCCTTGAAGAAACGATGCCAGCGGCAATAGCGGCATACCCAAAATCGTGAAATAATCACCTTTAATGTCAGAAAATAGCTGAATTCCAGTACTTTCCAATGCATAAGCACCCACACACTGTGTCACTATATCACCAGCGCCTTCAATATAACGCTCTAAAAAATCATCATCAAAATCATGCATTGTTAAATGCGCTTCTTGGGTGTTTTCAAATAAAACTTCTTCACCTCTTGTCACACAAACTGAGGAAATAAGCGTATGCATTTGGCCACGCAACTTTTTTAGTTTTTCACGTGCAGTGTTTGTATCTTTTGCCTTTGATAATACCTCGTCATTAAAAATAAGAATCTGATCACTGCCAACCACATAAGCATCGCCACTTGTTTTTGAAACATGAATCGCTTTTTGTTTGGCAAGCTCTTCTGCTAATTCTTCAAAAGCACTATTAAAATTATCCTTAACAGCAATTTCATCAATATCCGCAGGCATAACGTCAAAAACAAATCCTGCATTTTTCAGCATGCTTTGGCGTGCGAAGCTTCCCGATGCTAAAATTAAATTAGGCATCATCATCCTCTTCTAATTTTTTAAGCTTACTTTTATGCTTATTAAGCAATACAGAAATTTCTGCTGTCGTTTCTTCAACAGACCGGCGTGTCACATCAATCACAGGCCATTTATTTTTGGAAAATAAGCGGCGCGCCCCGCGAATTTCTTCCTCAATATGCTCTAAATCTAAATATTCATTTTCCTCATATTTTTTATCCAATGCGTCAGCGTTTAAGCGCGTTCTACGAAGGTTTTCAAGGCGTTTTGGGGACTCTGTAAGCCCTACAAATAACGGTTTTTTATACTCTAATAGCTTCTCTGGAAATGGAACACCTGGCACCAGCGGAATATTAGCGGCCTTAATGCCGCGGCGCGCTAAAAAGATACAAGTTGGTGTTTTAGATGTACGTGATACGCCAACCAAAACAACATCCGCCTCTTCTATTCCTTCAAGATGCTGGCCATCATCAAAGTTAAGCGCATAATCAACAGCGTCAATGCGCTTAAAATAAGCCTCATCTAATGCGTGTTGTAATCCAGGAATGCCTTGTGGTGGCAATCCTAAATAAGATGACATAGCTCTTAAAACAGGATCTAAAACTGGCATACATGGAATGTCCAGCGCATAGCATGCGTTTTGTAATTTACGGCGAAGCTTTTTATCAACGAACGTAAAAAGAACGGGACCTGGATTTTTTTCAATGTCCGCAATGGCGCGATCAAGTTGTGCTTCACTTCTAATCATAGGCCAAAAGCGCTCTGTTGGCTCTACCCCTTCAAATTGCGACAATGCAGCGCGCGCTAATCCTTGTAATGTTGTCCCTGTCGCATCTGAAACCAAATACATATTAAATTCGCGCACAGGTATTTTCTTTGCTTCTCGGTTCATCCTAATCACAAGCCCATAAAGTTTTTCCCTTAAGATCTTCATCTTAAGGGAAAGTGCTTTTCAAAAGGAAGAGAAAATCCTTTAAATTCAGACGTTATATAAATTTAATTTTAGATCGCAACGGCGATCTCGTCCTTTATAAAGGACGTAAGCCTTAGTGGCGCTTGAACAATTACATCTATTGCGGAAATATCTTGCGCGCTAAGCTCTCATCTCTAAATGGTACGCCTTCTTTGAACGTCACTTTGTTGTCGTAAACAATCTGAAAAAGATGGGCTTCATTTATCGGATCTGTTAAGTCACAGAAAAATGGATCGCGCATAACCGTTTCCGTGACATCTTCAAGATAACAAATACCATCAGGTAGCATCGCCATTTCTTTTAACACCTCTGGAAGTGGTGTTCTTGATCCCAAAGCGATGCCTTGCTCAACCAAAACATCCATTTCTTCTAATGTATCATGATCAACAGCCTGTACGCGTGTCGGATCCGCATACCACTGACGAAATAAATGTGCCATGGCCATACCATTATAAACCGCTGTTGGATTGTAATCGATAATATTTAAAAGAATTTGAGCCATATCAGATTGATCAATGCTCAAAACATGGCGCCAAACTTCTTTATATCCAGCGCCCCTAAGTTCCCAAGCGATCATAACCGCCATAGCATCACAATCTGCGGCACGTACACGCTCTAACAACAGAGCAGAATCGGGCTTATATGTGCTTAAAATATCATCTTCCCCGCTGTTTTTAGAGTCATTTTGACGTGTTTCATGCCAAATATCGCGCAAAGCATGCGCTAAATTAACCAAAACTGCATTTCTAAACAGGTTTGAGCGCCCTAAAGAACCAGAATCTATACTAAAGTTATCAATTTCGAGTAGTTTTTCATCAATATTAAGGTGATAACTGCCATTGCCGATATCAGAAAGGCAAATATGCCACTCTTGCTCTTCAAAATGCTTTAATAACGCTAAACCGAGAGGGCTTTCCGTCATCATTGCTGTAGACCAGCCCAAAACATCTTGATCTGTTTCAAAGGCATGCGGGTAGGCATCTAAATTATTATAATGTTTAATACTAATCGGATTAAGATCTTCAATCGCAAAATCTTCATTTTCTAAGTTGTAAAAATCAACATCAGATACAAATGTATCCTGTCCCTTTTTTATTTTAGAAACTGGTGTTGAATGAGAAAATCGCACTTGCATCTGCCCCTTATGATTTGTGTTCTGATTGCTCAGATTGATGAGCGGCAAAGTCGATTTTGATAACATTGATGTCATGTCTTGTGTCCTCTGAAAGATTTTGACCACTTGCCGGATTTGTTTCCGATCTTTGGGCCGTTTTGTCGTCTTGCTGATCATTATTGAAAAAGGCATGATGAACATCACGCTTTTGATCTGCTTCAGAGGTTTGCAACTCCTGTTCCACTTCTGCGAAAGAGCGCTCAAACTTGATAAACCAAAGGAAATTGGCGTTTGAACGATCCCTAACATCTGTAAATATAGGGTCATTAAGGATCATCTGGGCATAAGCTGCCAGGTAGTTTTTGCCGAAAGGCTGCTCACCGAGTTGGCAAATTAAATCTATGGAAACTAACTTCGATGTTTCTGCATGGTCAAAGGCATATCCTTTGTAATCAGAAAGCATTTTTTGAATAAGAATTTTATCATGATACGCTGGGCGCTCTGATAAAAACCACGTTTCAAATACTGCCGCTGATGCTTTACCACTATTAAGTGTTCTAAAATCTGATAACGCTTCTCTTGCAAAAGCGCGACCCAAATCAGCCATGTCTGAATGTTCAATTTCTGCCCAGAATTCCTTACTATCTGATAGCTTTAATTCCCACGCGCTGCGAATAACGGCAATGCATAAATCGGCAATTTGTGCGCGATTAACCAAAATCGCATGATCTGGATGAAATGAAAGCGGATGCACCAACGTTCCTTGGCGATGTTGCCAATGCATACGTAATGCATGAATAAGACCAAACGTACACTTCACTTTTTCAATATTTGCATTGATTAAAATTTGTGATCCATCGCGATCATAAAATACGCCATCAACATGATTAGAAATCTTAAGCGACACACCGTTATTTTCTGCAAAAACTAAAAGCTCTTCGGCGTAACGACTATTTGAAAGAATTGTACGTTGCTCAGCAATAATTTCATTTGCTTCAATATCATCTTGTCCCAAATGTGACGTTTGCGTAATAAAATCTTGGATTGCTTTATCACGTGGCTGTGAAAATTCTAAAGAGAAGCGATCATAAGACTCTATTTTTTGACGAAGTTCCGCCATTTCTGCTTCTAAAGCCGGATTTACTTCAAACTCGTCACAAAGAAAGCCTTCTTCTTCAAATTCATTAACATCATCCATATAGAAAAATGGCTGATCGCTGATGATTGTGCACTCTACTGGTTGTGCATTATTTAAGCTGTACGCCACGCGACAAGCGCGCGTCTGTTTTTGCTTAATAGTATTCTTTGTTGAATTTCCCATTGTCCCAAATCTTTTACTTTTAAAAGCCCCTAAAAAAATATTATTTGCAGGCGCGTCCCTATGCGCGTCTTTATATTCTTATTATGGGGGTCAAAAGATTAACGATTTGCTACCAAATCAGAGAAAAATGATCTTTTTTGAGCAGAAAAAGCATAATTTTACCAATGATTTACCATATTTAATAAAACATGAAGTTTTTTAGAAAGAAATCACCTAAATACTGGCAACAGTAGGTAAATTATCAACCAATAATTCTTGGTTCGAAAGACTAACGTTACCACTCTGATTAACGATTAAATTGCTCTCAAATAGTGAGTTTTTATAAAAAATACTGCTTTTAAGATGAAATGAGCCTTCTTCGTCTGTATCGATTAACTCCAACGGTTGCATCATTTTAAAAATGGCACGACGCGCCGCAGGGGTTGGCTCTTCTATCCATGGAATATTATCAGGGCTATCAACCACAAAAAGTGGGCCTTCCGTTGCTCTAACATACTCAAAATAAAAACGAACATAAGATTTTATCGTTTCTGGCGTTAAAACAAGATGTTCGTTTTCTGCCAAAAAATCAAAAGGGAATGATGTTCCATCTAATATAATGGTTTTTTCACTTTTATATATAACCTGAAGCGTTTTTAATGGATTTTGATGATGATCGATAATCTTTAAAAAATGAAATCCTGGAGCAAAGGAAAGAGGGTGCGTTAGTAAACGCGCTGTTTTACTCGAAAAATCTGAAAGATCTGAAATCGCATTCACTTGATTTAACAAAGCGTCCGCAGACTCTCCTTCAACTTCAAAATACGTGTCTTTAAACATGATTTTTCCTTCTCCATCAAAGCCTTGCGACGACAAGATCGCAAAATCGTTTTCGCGTACATTCAATATCAAAAAACAGTGTGACATACCCGAATCGATTCGTAAAAAACTATATTAAGCAATATCCATAAAATTATGTGCCACTATGTTCACCAATGTTCCATGTATGACCTTGTGCATGAAAATAGTTAAAACTTTGGGGAAACTATTTCGGATGTTTTACCCCCCATGATTCACAAAAAAATTTTATATATAGTAACTTGTGAAGAGGAGTCTTTTTGATCTGTGTGAATCTTTTTTTATGCATTAACGAATCGATGCGTTATATAAGACGTTCTTATTTTATTCTCTGTGCACAAAAATCGGGATAAAAACTAATCCCCAATACTCACACCCCCTACTACTATCCAATACCTTTTATTATTTCTTTTTATATTTAGTAAGTTCTGGTTTACTGCTTTCTCAATTCAAGGATACCAATGGGTAAATAAACGGAAAAAAACTATGCAACCAAAAAAACCATTTTTGAAAGTGTTAAATAATCAAACAGAAAATCATATCCCATGTTGGTTTATGCGTCAGGCAGGACGATATTTACCTGAATATCGCGCTTTGCGTGAGGAAGCTGGTGGATTTTTAAATATGGTTTATAATCCTGAAAACGCTTCTGAGATTACATTACAGCCAATTAGACGATTTAAAATGGATGCAGCAATTTTGTTTTCAGATATTTTGGTCGTGCCGCAAGCTTTGGGACAAAAGCTAGAATTTTTAGCTGGTGAAGGGCCAAAGTTAAACAAGGTTTCCAATGAAAAAGATTTGAAAATTCTTGATGTAAAAAATATTGATAATATTCTTTCGCCTGTTTATGAAACGATTAAACTTACACGTCAAAAATTAACCGATGAAGGATTTGACCAAACAGCGTTAATTGGCTTTGCAGGATCGCCATGGACAGTTGCTACCTATATGGTTGAAGGCGGCGGATCAAAAACTTACGAAAATGTAAAATCTTGGGCTTACGGTAATCCTGAAACATTTCAAAAATTGATTGATATTTTGGTATCATCGACAACGCATTATTTGATTAAACAAATTGAAGCTGGCGTTGAAGCAATTCAACTTTTTGATAGTTGGTCAGGTGTTTTGGATGAAGATAATTTTAATAAATGGGTTATTGTGCCAACGGCTCAAATTGTTGCGAATGTACGCGAAAAATATCCAAACATTCCAATCATTGGTTTTCCGCGTGGGGCGGGGACAATGTCTAAAAATTATGCTGAAAAAACAGGGATTACGGTAATTGGTCTTGATTTTACAATGCCACTTGATTGGGCACGTGATAATTTACAAAATATAATGCCTGTTCAGGGAAATCTTGATCCAGTAACGCTTTTAACTGGTGGCGAAGCTTTAAAAACTGCCGCGATTCATATTTTAGATAGCTTAAGTGATAAACCTTTTGTTTTTAATCTTGGTCATGGCGTGATAAAAGAAACACCTCCTGAACATGTAGAGCAGTTAGTAAATATTATCAGAAACTATAAGAAATAAAGTTTATTGATGGGGAAGAATAAGAAAATTGCGGTTGTTTTAATGAATTTGGGCGGTCCAGATAGCCGCGCAAATATTAAACCATTTTTGTTTAATTTCTTTATGGATAAAAACATTATTGCTGCGCCACTTCCTATTCGTTTTTTGCTCGCAAAATATATTGCCTTTAAGCGAAATAAAAACGAAGCAGGGGATAGTTATGGTGAGCTTGGCGGTAAATCACCATTATTAGAAAACACGCAAGAACAAGCAGATCTTCTTCAAAAAAACCTAAACGAAAAAACAGATAATAATCATTATAAAGTTTTTGTATCAATGCGCTATTGGCATCCAATGACGGAGCAAGTTGTTCAAGATGTTCAAAATTATGATCCTGATCATATTGTTCTTTTACCTCTTTATCCTCAATTTTCAACGGCGACAACACGCTCTTCTTTTCAAGAATGGAAAAAATACGCGGGTAAAGCAGGTCTTGATACGCCAACAGCTTCGATTTGTTGTTACCCGTGGGATAAGGGATTTATTGAAGCGAGCGCTGATAATGTTGCTGAAGTATATGATAAAGCAAAGGAAGAAACGGGTAAAACCCCACGCGTGTTATTTTCTGCGCATGGCCTTCCTGAAAAAACTATTGAAGCAGGGGATCCTTATCAATGGCAATGCGAACAATCAGCCGAGAAAATTGCCCATGCCACAGGCATAGATAACCTTGATTGGCAGATTTGTTATCAATCGCGTGTTGGGCCGCTTAAATGGATTGGTCCTTCAACATTAGAGGCGCTTGAACAGGCAGCCAAAGATAATGTTCCTGTTGTGATCTTACCCCATGCCTTTACACAAGAGCATGTTGAAACGCTCGTTGAAATTGAAATTGAATATCGTGAGGAGGCCGAAAAAATGGGTCTTCATGATTTTTATCGTGTTGATACAGTATCGGCGCATCCAGCGTTTATTGATGGCTTATCGGACATGATTATGGCGCGCCTTGATGATACAGGCATTAAATCTGATCAAATGAAATCTTTATGCCCTTATGGGTTTAAAGAATGCTGTATGAAGCAATCCAAAAAGTTAGCGGTTTAAAAAGGAATAAAGATGCAAGATTTTATAATGAATAATTATAATTGGTTTAAGGCGTTTCACATTATTGCTGTGATGGCGTGGATGGCAGGAATGCTCTATCTACCGCGTCTTTTCGTTTATCACGCGGATGCAAAGAAAGGCTCTGACCTTTCGGAAACATTGAAAATCATGGAACGCCGCCTTTTAAAGTTCATTATGAACCCCGCCATGATCATCACTTGGATTTTAGGACTATTGATACTGTGGGCGAATTGGGAATTTATTATGAGTTCAGGGTGGATGCATGCCAAACTTACACTGGTATTTATTTTATCAGGCGTACACGGCATGTTTTCAAAATGGCGCAAAGCGTTTGAACGTGATGGGAATGTAAAATCAGCAAAGTTCTTTCGTATTTGGAACGAAGCACCAACAGTAATTATGATCTTAGTTATTGTATTGGCGGTTGTGGAACCATTCTAGAAGTTTGAGACGCTGTTAGAGTAAGATGATGGGCGCTTCTTACCTCATCGGTTAACTTCTCAGTTAATTGTAAATTAGGTTTATTGTATTCAAGATCTTCGGCAATTGTGTATAGAGCCGCAACGAAATCATGAGGCTCGCAAATTATAGATTTTTGTCCTTTAAGGTTTTTATAACAATGGCGAGGAAAAGACATTGCCTGATCTAATTGATCCATAAATCGGTCAATTTTTCGCTGGCTTATTCCTCTTCTTATAAAAGGGAATCCACTTTGTTCGGCATCACTAAGAGTTATGAGAATATATTGATCATTCACTGTTTCCAAGTGTGCTGCAGCTCTTACAGAAGTTGAATGATCGTAGATTATACTTAGAGCATTTAATAAATGTTCATCGCGTGTTTTATATAGACATTGAGAAAAATACATAATTATGACTAATAACCGATAAAACGAATCATTTGCAAGTTTTTTATCATAATTGTTGACTCTATGCGCTTAAATGCCTTATAACCAACTTGTCTTTAAGAACTTTCGGACATTGTTATAAGTATTTCAAGGGATTATCCCTTTTTCGTATGAAGCTGGATAGCCGTACGTCTTAAGAATTTAAAAAGTTTTATCTTCTATACTTAAAAAAGAAACCATTCAAATTATACACCCCCCATTTAATACGAGAAATTTCTCATGAATTTAAAAGAATTAAAAACCCGTTCCCCTGCTGAATTATTGGCGTTTGCTGAAGAGCTTGAAATTGAAAATTGCTCGACGATGCGTAAACAAGACATGATGTTTGCGATTCTGAAACAGCTTGCTGAACAAGACGTGCCGATCGCAGGCAGCGGTGTTTTAGAAGTTCTCCAAGATGGATTTGGATTTTTACGTAGCCCAGAAGAAAATTACCTTCCTGGTCCCGATGATATTTATGTGTCACCGTCGCAAGTGCGCCGTTTTGGTTTACGGACAGGGGATATTGTAGAGGGTGAGATACGCTCTCCCAAAGATTCAGAGCGCTACTTTGCTCTTTTAAAAGTCAGCTCAATTAACGGTGAGGGCCCTGAAAAAGTGCGCCATCGCATTAACTTTGATAACTTAACGCCGCTTTATCCAGAGCGTAAAATCAATCTCGAAATTGATGATCCAACAAAAGATAGCCGCACACAGCGTGTTATTGAACTGACATCACCAATTGGTTTTGGTCAGCGCTCATTGCTTGTTGCGCCGCCACGTACTGGTAAAACAGTAATGCTTCAAAACATTGCGAGTTCCATTGCGGAAAACCACCCCGATGCTTATTTGCTCGTTCTTCTGATTGATGAACGTCCGGAAGAGGTGACAGATATGGCGCGCTCTGTTCGCGGTGAAGTGATTTCTTCGACATTTGATGAGCCAGCATCCCGTCACGTACAGGTTGCGGAAATGGTTTTAGAAAAAGCCAAGCGCCTCGTTGAACATAAACGCGATGTTGTGATCTTGCTTGACTCTATTACGCGTCTTGCGCGTGCTTATAATACGGTTGTGCCATCCTCTGGTAAAGTGCTTACTGGTGGTGTTGATGCCAATGCCCTTCAACGTCCAAAGCGTTTCTTTGGTGCGGCGCGTAACATTGAACAAGGTGGCTCATTGACTATTATTGCGACAGCCTTGATCGATACAGGCTCGCGTATGGATGAAGTTATCTTTGAGGAATTCAAAGGAACCGGTAACTCTGAAATCGTTATGGATCGTAAGATTGCCGATAAACGCGTCTTCCCTGCGATTGATATTCAAAAATCTGGAACACGTAAAGAAGAGCTTCTGGTTGATAAAGATACCTTGCAGAAAATGTGGGTACTACGCCGTATCTTGAACCCAATGGGAACCGTCGATGCGATGGAATTCTTACTCGGTAAGCTCAAGACGACGAAGAATAACGATGAATTCTTCAATGGTATGAACCAGTAAATATTAAAGTTGAGATTTTCTTTGCCTGTCTTTTTTTCTCTTTCCTTCTATATAAGTTAGAGCTTCTTCAGGCGTAGTTACTATGTTTCTTGGTTCTTTAGGTATTCCTAAGTCTTCTTCTGGTGTCCGTTTGATTCTGGTTATGTAGGCGTTGTATAATGTTACTTCATAGTTATAAATATGCCTCATTTCTAGATCTGCGAGAGGGCTCCATTTTCCATCTTTTTGGATTTCTCCATAGTGAGTTTTTATAAAATCAACAGGTGTGACTTCTCGCCCCGTTGTTCTGTTTGCCCATTTTGGTATTGTCTCAGGATTAATAGGGCCAATATCTTTGGGTGTATTTTGTTTGTTTAAAGTCGCTTCAGCAAACGCCAAAACAGCCTTTTGGCGCTCCTCATCTAATCGGCCAATAATATCTTGTACTTGCTTTTCAATAGTAGACATAATGTGTTTGTAACCATATTTGAAATTATGTCAATAAAATTTGATCTAATTTCGTCCTAAAATCGAAACGATAATGTTTGTCATAATGCATGTCTTTGTGTTCTAATTAGAAGGTAAGACAAACAAATTGCGTCAAGAAGCTCACAAGAGCCAAAAAATAAAAAGCGCAAATAAAGTTAATACTGTGGTGTGTACGATGACTAGTAAAATGATCCCTGCAATAGGGAATAATAATGATGAATGCGCGCGTGTTGTTCCAAAGATTATTGGGACATTGGCATGCAATGTTTCTTGTAAGTTATCAAACAAAAATCTCTTCAAACGCTTAAGCCGTCGCCTTTCTTTTGTGATGGCTGGCGTTTTTTTCTTCTCCGTTGTTTCGGCGTCTCCTCTTCATGCTATCGGAACAATTAACGCGTCTGCGCTTAAGCTCGATCTAGAGCGCCCAGAACGCTCCTTTACTAAATCCTCTCCTTCGGCTGATGTAGATACCTGCCTTCCTCTCTTACGGCAAGTTCGCCTCTCCTCTTCAGGATCTGCATTAGGCCATAACCAGCGCCCCGCTGGACAAAAGGCATCTATGCCTATGACGTTAGGCTTTCTTATCGGGGTTCGTGTTGCCCTTGGCCCCAAGGAAGTCGTGAAGCCCGGTCGCCGGGTACAGATTGGACCTGAATTATTGCAACGCTATGATACTGGCGAAAGCTATGCCCTTGCTGTCGCTAATTATAGACGCTGTAAAAGTGATATGGCCTTACAACAATACTAAAAACTGTATGCGACCTAAATCATGCGTCTGGTTTAATAGATGCCTACTATAGAGCGGCTTCCCCTTATTTTGCCGCTTACGCATAAATTAAGATGCGTTCCTTGATCACTCCTGCTTCTCGTCCCGAGGCAGGAGTGATTAGGTTTGAGGGATAGGTTATTTCAAAAAATACCAGGCGGGCGTTGCTGTTCCTATATGCCTTGTGGCTTCAACCATAATTAAGAATAAGAGCGCGGCGCCAATATAGGCGTAAAGACCGGATGTACGTGTTTTTGTTGGTATGTTTGATTGTCTATTTTTCATTAAGTGCCCGATGGCGTGAGTCATAGATTTTTTAGCTGTTAATTTGATGGTGTAATGTGTGAGCCCGCCGCCTGCTGCTATTAAAACAGCGGCTAAAGCCATTTCAAGCGCAGGGTTGTTTAAAGAAATCGCAAGATTGGCGTAGGTTTTAGTCAGCAAAAGACCAGTATAAGCCACTCCAGAAGCGCAAAGTCCAATGGCTAAACCAATATAGCGCGGCCTGCGGGTAACATTACCAATGGCCTGATCTGCCGTTTTAATAAGACTTTGTAGAGCCTTATTGCTAATTCCAAGCGGGTATTTTTTCTTTAAGGCCATAACAGCCTGTTTTTTTGGCATTGTCGCGGTTAGTAAAATAGCCTGACCGATGAGCTTATGACCGCTTGCCTTTTTTATTTGATTGGCAACAACGCCATCATTATTGGCGGCTTTTTTAAGAGACTCTATTCCTGGCTTTATAAGATCTTCTAGGAAGGGTTTGAGCTTTAATAATTTCGCTTTATTGCCAAAGAGGTCTGCGGATACAGGCTTGCCGTTAATGGAAAATGTGATTTTACCATACGGAAATTGTGCCTGATATTGAATAGCAAGCCCGCCATCTTTTCGGGTTACGGGTTCTGCCTGAATATCAATATGATCACGCTCAACAAGACGTGATCCAGAGCGCTCGATAAGTCCTATAGCGCCATCTGGTAGATCGGCACGGTTCATTTCAAATAGAGTTTTGATAACGGGCAAAACAGAAACAATTTTGGTGAAAAGACCACCGCCCTTGCACGGATCGCATTTAATGTTGCCATTTCCGCGGCATTGGCGGCACGTCATACGGCCTGTTTTTTGGCAAAGCGGACAGGATACTTGTCTTTGACCAAAGCAGAACTTACATTGCTGCTGCTTTCCATCAGGTCCCTGTATCATGCCATTTCCGTGGCATTGGCGGCAGGGGATCATTGTGCGACCGCGGCATTGGGTACAAACCTCTTGTCTTTGCCCCTGACATTGACCGCAGGAGGTGCTGCCTTGTCCTTGACATCTGTTGCACGGCGCGTGTGTTGAGAAATCTTGTTTTAATTCTTCAAGCGGTATGTTCTTTCCATGAAGGGAAAAGCCCTTGTCGGGGCGTCCTAAGATTTGTTCGGTGATCATTTTACGGCTATCGTTGCCTTTTAAGATGCCTTTTTGTGCACCCGCAATGGCTGCGTTCATGGCTTCTTCTGTGGGCAGGAAAGTGCCTTGTTGAAGTTTGCCGACGCGCTCTTCTTCGTTTGTTTCGATATCAATATCAATATGCGTTAGAGCTTCCATGGAGATAATTTCTCCTTTGGCCTCCATGATTTGAACGGAATCTGCACTTGATCCATTACCATCACTTAAACGCCTAATTTGTTTTAGGGCGTTTTGGGCGAGGTCTTTGGGGTCAGCAATACTCACGGGATATATCAATCTATTTTAAGTTTTCATTGAGAAAAGCAATGGAATGATTATCGGCCATTTCGGCATTTTCTTCATCGTAATTATCGCCGCCCTCACGTGTAAACGCATGATCCATATCAGGGTATGTGTTGAGGATAATACTATCATTTGGCATAAAGGCTTCTAGAATTTTATGTTGTGCTTCAGGCGGCACAAAGCCATCTTTTTCAGCAATATGAAGCATCAGCTTTCCGGAAATATTATTGGCTTCTACCAATAATTCTTCTATACCCACACCGTAATATCCAATGCTAGCAATGCTTTCAGAGCGACACGCCATAAGGTAAGCTAATTTTCCGCCAAGGCAGTAACCAAGAACACCAACTTTTCCTGTGGAGTTAGCATGGCCTTTAGCAACATGGAGAGTGGCTTTTAAATCTTCAATTCCTTGATCGACATTGAATTCACCAAAGAGCTGAAAAGCGCGTTCTAATTCTTCGGGGACTTGATCCGATAATTCAATACCGGGTTCAATGCGCCAGAATAAATCGGGGGCGATTGCCATGAAACCATAAGAGGCGAGCCAGTCACATTTTTTACGAATGCCATCATTGATGCCGAAGATTTCTTGAATGACAATAACAGTTGGAACTTTTGTTTCACGTGAAACATTTTCGGGCATAGCCATATAAGCATTAAATGAGCCGCCGTCTTTTGAAGGAATTGTTATCGTCGTCATTCTTTCTCTCCTTTACTCAAGATCAAAAGGACGGTATCACGGGAGCGAAAGAGAGTCTATTTGAAGCGATATGGATATGAGTATACAAGATACAATTTTTGCCCTATCAAGCGCTGCTGGTAAAGCGGGGGTAAGTGTTGTTCGTGTATCGGGATCGAAGGCATGGAATACTCTTGAGGTTTTAAGTGCTGGTAAGAACTTGCCAGAGCCTAATATGGCAAAACTTATGAAACTTATTGACCCCAAAACCCTTGATATTATTGATCATACGCTTGTTATTGGTTTTAAAGCGCCAGCGAGCTTTACAGGTGAAGATATCGTGGAATATCACTGTCACGGCGCGATAGCGGTGATTGATGAGATGCTCGCTGCTTTGGGCGCTATGGAAGGCTGCCGTATGGCTGAACCAGGCGAATTTACGCGTCGCGCCTTTGAAAACAATAAAATGGATTTAACTGAAGCCGAAGCGGTTGCCGATTTGATTGACGCCGAAACAGCCCAGCAGAAAAATCAGGCACTGGCACAGATGGGCGGCGCGCTTGCCAACCTATATAATGACTGGGCGCATGACCTGACAAAAGCGCTGGCCTATGTCGAAGCCATTATCGATTTTCCAGATGAAGATGTGCCAGATTCCGAGACCGCAAAAGCGCTCCCAGCGATAGAGAAAATCACTGCTGAAATTGCTGATCATTTGAATGATAATCGTCGCGGAGAAATGCTGCGCTCTGGTATTCAGGTCGCGGTTATTGGTGCGCCGAATGCGGGCAAATCCTCGCTTGTGAATGCGTTGGCGCAGCGTGATGTTGCTATTGTATCCGACATGGCGGGGACAACGCGTGATATCATCGAAGTGCATTTGAATTTAGGCGGATACCCTGTGATTCTAGCGGATACTGCGGGTTTACGCCCTGATCAGCTTGGCGCTGGTGGCCATGATGACATTGAATCAGAAGGGATAAAGCGTGCCCTTAAACGTGCCGAAGATGCCGATATACGCTTGCTTGTTTTGGATGGAACGAAAAAAGAGCACGATGCTCACACGCTAAATTTAGTGAATGATCAGTCTCTTATTTTGATCAATAAAAGCGACCATTTGGACGGCACAAAAGAAGTGCAAATAGCGGGTCAAAAACCGCTTTATATATCGACAGTTTCGGGTGATGGACTGAATGAGTTTTTAAAAGCTCTGGGCGAAAAAATTTCTGATTTGATGGGCAAGCGTTCGAGTTCAGATACGCCAAGCCTAACGCGCCGTCGTCACCGCACGGCTTTAGAAGAAGCATTTGAATATCTTGCTCTCGCAAAACAACAAAGCGCGCCAGATCTTATGGCCGAAGAATTGCGTTCCGCTCTACGGGCGATTGGCCGCATTACAGGCCGCGTTGATGTTGAAGATCTGCTTGATGTGATCTTTCGCGATTTTTGTATCGGTAAATAAGCCTTATTCCCTAGATAGATGCATATTGGAAAAGACTTGGCTTTCGGGGCTTTTTTGCTTATAAACCCCGCATGAATAAACGTTTTGACCAGTATTATGACGTAATTGTTGTCGGCGGAGGCCACGCGGGATGTGAGGCAGCCGCGGCTTCTGCGCGTATGGGTGTTAAAACAGCTCTTTTGACGCACAAACTTTCTACTATCGGCGTCATGTCCTGTAATCCAGCCATTGGCGGTCTTGGTAAAGGGCATTTGGTGCGTGAAATTGATGCTCTTGATGGTCTGATGGGGCGTGTGATTGATAAGGCGGGTATTCAGTTTCGTATGCTGAATGCCTCAAAAGGGCCAGCCGTTCGCGGGCCACGTGCTCAAGCAGATCGCAAACTCTACCGCGAAGCGATACAGGCTGAACTCAAGAATATGGAGAACTTAACGCTTTTAGAGGGCGGCGCAGAAGACCTTATTTTAGATGAGAGCCCAACTTCTCAAAAGGCTGAAGTTATAGGTGTTGTTGCTGGAACAGGCACTGAAGGTGCTATGATCGAGATCGGTTGTGGCGCCGTTGTTTTGACAACAGGAACGTTTTTGCGGGGCCTTATTCACCGCGGAGATGAAAAAATTCCAGCAGGGCGCGTAGGCGATGATCCTGCTATAGGACTCGCCCTAACCCTTGAAAAACAAGGCTTTCCGCTTGCGCGCCTTAAGACGGGAACACCTGCACGCCTTGATAGCCGTACCATTGATTGGGATGTGCTCGAAGTGCAAGAGCCAGACGCAGTCCCAGTGCCATTTTCCTATATGAGTGATAAGATCACTGTACCTCAGATCAATTGCGGCATTACTTATACCAACGAAGAGACCCATAAAATCATCCGTGATAATCTTCATCGAGCGCCAATGTATTCTGGTCAGATTGAAGGGGAAGGGCCGCGTTATTGCCCATCTATCGAAGATAAAGTTGTGCGCTTTGCCGATAAAGAACGTCACCAAGTTTTCTTAGAACCCGAAGGTTTGGACGATCACACGGTTTACCCAAACGGGATCTCAAATGCCTTGCCGATTGAGGTTCAAGAGCAGTTTTTAAAGACTATTAAAGGCCTTGAAAATGCAAAGGTTATCGAGTGGGCTTATGCGATTGAATATGATTATTGTGATCCGCGTGATTTGAAACAAACCCTTGAATCTAAAAGGCTTTCAGGCCTATTTTTGGCAGGACAAATCAATGGAACAACAGGATACGAGGAAGCAGGCGCACAGGGTCTTATGGCGGGTTTGAACGCTGCTTTACAGTCTAAAGCGCTATCAGATGATAATCCTGTTTCACGTGAAACAGCGGATATTTTCACTCTTGATAGAGCGGATGCTTATATCGGTGTTTTGATTGACGATCTCATTACACGCGGTGCGCCAGAGCCATATCGCATGTTCACTAGTCGTGCCGAATACCGACTCCTCTTGCGTGCCGATAATGCCGATCAGAGATTAACAGATAAAGGCATCGAATTGGGTTGTGTTGGTGTTTCACGTGAAACAGTTTGGAAGAATAAAAAACAAGCTTTGAGTGATGCTCATGATTTGGTTAATAAATTAACGGCTACACCAGCCGCATTGATTAAGCACGGTTTAACGGTTAACCAAGATGGCCGATCTCGCTCGGCCTATGATCTTATCCGTTACCCTGATATTGAATGGAGCGACATCGAAAAAGTTTGGCCTGAATTAAATGAACTGCCAAAACTTATTAAAGACCAAATTTCTGTTGATGCTATGTATGCTGGATATGTGGCAAGACAAGAGGCAGATATTGCGGCGTTCCGTCGTGATGAAGCTTTAAAGATTCCGGCGCATCTTGATTATGATGATATTGGTGGTTTATCTAATGAAGTTAAAGATAAGCTTCTAAAGGCGAAACCTGAGACTTTAGGTGCAGCCTCTCGTATTCCTGGTGTGACGCCAGCCGCTGTTATTGCTCTTCTCCGCCATGTTAAGAAAAGCCCAAAAAAACACGCCAAAAGTAAAAATAGAGGCTCCGATGCCGCATAATGATGTTTCACGTGAAACAGATGCCTCATTAAAAATATATCTGGACTTGCTTGAAAAGTGGCAAGCCAAGATTAACCTTGTGAGTCCTCAGACTATACCAGATGCTTGGGAGCGGCACTTTGTGGACTCTATGCAGATATCCGATTTTATACCTGAAAGCGCAAAGACTATCTTTGATTTTGGAAGTGGAGCAGGATTTCCTGGGCTGGTTCTGGCAATAATGAATCCAGATAAGCATTTTCATATGGTGGAGTCAGATCAAAAAAAATGTTCTTTTATGCGGACTGTTTCACGTGAAACAGGAATAAAAAATTCCACTATCCATAATTGCCGTATCGAAGATGTTTCACGTGAAACAAAACCCGACCTTATTATGGCGCGGGCATTGGCATCTTTAGATAAGCTTTTGGATTATTCTAAGGACTGGATTAAGCTTAATTCTGACTTGCAGTTTATATTTCCCAAAGGTGAAAAGCATGTTGAAGAGGTTGCTGAAGCACAGAAAAAATGGTCTTTTGATGTGTTAGAAAAGAAGAGCCAAACGTCAGAAAATGCTTCTGTTTTGCTCTTATCAGGTGTACGTGTCGCCTAATTTAATCAAGGCTTTCTGTGAATAAAGACTCTTAAATCCTTCATATTCCTTGACCATTTACTGTTTGGAACTAATATATCCTTATCTTCCAAACGCAGCAGGTAAAGGATCAAAAAATGATCGCTAATTTTATTAGATCTCCTATTCAAAGTGAGGGTAGTAATTCAAATCTGCCTTCTGGAATGTCTTCACAAAAGCCAGCCAAGCGTATTCCGCGTATTTTATCGGTTGCAAACCAAAAAGGCGGTGTCGGTAAGACAACAACAGCCGTTAATTTGGCGACAGCGCTTTGTGCGATTGGTAAGAAGGTTTTGCTTGTTGATTTGGACCCACAAGGGAATGCTGGAACAGGTCTTGGTGTTAAGCGCTCTGCAATTAAACAAAGCACGTATGATGTTATTTTTGGCGATGCGACTGTTGATGAGGCGGTGCAGAAGACAAAGGTGCCGCGTTTAAGTGTTTTGCCATCATCAATTCATTTATCTGGCGCAGAAATTGAGTTGGTAGGTGCCAGTCGTCGTGAGTATCGTCTTCAAGAGGCGCTGCGCGTTCCAATGGAGTATGATTATGTTGTTATTGATTGCCCGCCATCATTAAGCCTTTTAACGTTGAATGCTTTGGTGGCATCGGATTCAATTATTGTTCCGTTGCAGTGTGAGTTTTATGCTTTGGAAGGCTTAAGTCACTTGGTAAAGACCATCGAACGTATTAAGAAAACATTTAATTCACGTTTAGAAATTCATGGCGTTGTTTTAACAATGTTTGATGGTCGTAATAACTTATCGGGAATGGTTGCTGATGATGTGCGCGAGTATTTCGGCGATAAGGTTTATAATGCTGTTATCCCGCGCAATGTAAGGCTTTCAGAGGCTCCATCATATGGGCTTCCAGCCATTGTGTATGATATGCGTTGCCCTGGAGCGAAGGCTTATATTCAGCTTGCCAAAGAGGTTTTGAGGCGCGAAAAAGAAATTGTTGGCAATAGACAAGAAAAATTTATATCATCTGGTAATGAGGTTGCATAGTAATGCCTGAAGATTTTGATGAAGAGTTAGACGAAATTTTAAATCCAAAGAAGCGCGGCCTAGGTCGTGGTTTGGGCGCTTTGTTTGAGGATGAAGAAGGTGACTACCCGACAGTTGATGGCGATGAAAGTGATATGCCGACAACGTTAAGAAAAACAGTTGGTATAGATAAACTTTTTCCTAACCCAGATCAGCCAAGACAATTTTTTGATGAAAAAGCCGTTGATGATTTGGCGGCCTCTATCGAAGAGCATGGATTGCTTCAACCTATTTTAGTGCGTCCAGATAAACACTCTGCTGACCGTTTTGAGATTATTGCCGGTGAACGGCGTTGGCGCGCTTGTCAAAAAGCGCAAATTCATGATGTTCCGATTATTATTCGTGAGCTCGATGATCGTGCGACATTACAGATCGGCTTGGTTGAAAATCTCCAACGTCAAGACCTCACGCCTATTGAAGAGGCGCGGGGATATAAGCGCCTTGCTGATGAATTTGGTCAAACACACGAGGCGATAGGTGAGTCTGTAAGCAAGAGCCGAAGCCATGTTGCGAATATGATCCGTCTTTTGGGATTGCCAGAAAGCGTTCAGATGATGCTTATAGAAGATAAGATGACCGCAGGTCATGCGCGTGCGCTTTTAAAGGCCGATAACCCTTCTATTTTAGCACAAGAAGTTATCTCAAAGGGGCTTTCTGTTCGAGAATCAGAGGAATTGGTTGCGCGTAATGCGGGCCGACCTATTCATAAACGTAGTAAAAAGAAATCTGGCACTTCGAACAAAGATTCTGATCTTTTGGCTTTAGAAAAAAGCCTTTCAGATGAGCTTGGTATGAATTTTACAATTGATATGAAGAATGAAAAATCGGGGCGTGTGAATATTGATTTCTCTAATTTAGATCAGCTTGACCATATTCTACATAAGTTGACAGAAAACAAGTAATTTTACTTCATTGAACTTGAAGAAAGAAATGCTTGTGAACAGAGTGTTTCAACAGGCGTTCCCGTTTGTTTTGTTTGCGCCTCTAAATCATTCAAACGATCTAAAACTTTATTGATCTTGGGCATTTCCCATTTTGATACTTGTGCCTTAAACGCGCTTTCTTGTTTAAAAAATATCGGTGGTTGTAGGCTTTTCACCGCTTGTTCAAGGTTTTTGCCATCGCTTATAAGAGCTTGCGTATAGTGAAGTTTTTTAAAATGATTTTGCACGCTGCGTAGCATTGCGATTACAGCAACGCCTTCAGATAAGAGCTGCTGATAGGCTGTCATAGCGGTTTGTGGCTTGCCACCCGCAATAGCGTAAATTAGATTTTCGAGCGAACTGGCACCTGCTTCACCGCAACAAGCTTGCACATCGGCTATTGTTACTTT
>PANS01000036.1 GCA_002708415.1 Micavibrio sp.
ATCCTCAGTCTTGGTTTCAACAACTTCTTCATCCTTTACTTCATCACCAGTCAAAGCAGGAAGATAGATAGAGAACGTTGTCCCCTCTCCTTCTTTACTCTTCACATCAAGATATCCGTCTGTTTGACGAATAATCCCGTACACTGTTGCAAGACCAAGACCTGTTCCCTGCCCAACGTCTTTGGTTGTAAAGAAAGGTTCAAGAATGTGTGAAAGATTTTCAGCAGAAATTCCGCACCCTGTATCCGTCACAGAGATCACAAGCCACTGCCCTGGCGGCATATCTTCATCACCACGTTTCACTGTTTTCTTATTCTCATAGTTCGCTGTCTTAATCGTCAACTTGCCGCCGCCATCCATCGCATCACGTGCATTCACGGCGAGGTTAATAAGGACCTGTTCCATTTGCCCAACATCAACTTTAATGAGACCAAGATCAGAGCCATGAAGTACTTCGAGTTCAATGTTTGCACCGATAAGGCGGCGAATAAGATGAGAAAGCTCCGTCAGAATATCTGTAATATCATGTACTTTAGGGCGCAATGTTTGCTGGCGCGAAAAGGCCAGAAGCTGGCGAACAAGGTTGGCCGCACGGTTAGAATTCTGCTTGATCTGCATGATATCGCCAAAAGAAGAATCTCCAGGTTTATGACGTAAAAGAAGAAGGTCACAAAAACCAATAATAGCTGTCAGCAAATTATTAAAATCATGCGCAATACCACCAGCAAGTTGTCCAACAGCCTGCATTTTTTGGGACTGAACAAACTGTACTTCAAGATCTTTTTGCTCTGTAAGATCAATAAAGTGCAGAACGATATCTTCACTATTTTTAAATTTACGCGCATGCATTTGCGCCATAATTTCTTGATCATCATTATTAAGCAAAGCGACTTCCATTGGCACATCCATACGACGGCCTTTTTCAATACTACCAATAGCGCTCAGTGCCATGGAGCGCCCCTCTTCAGCGAGAAGCTCTCTTAAATTCTTACCTTCAACGATTTTAATATTTGCGCCAAGCAGAGTGCTCATCGCATTATTGATGTCTTTAACACCGCCATCTTCACCAATGAGCATAACGCCCACAGGCGCTTCATCAAAGAATTTCTGAAAACGGTCTTCCGATGCTGCCAAGGCCTGACGCATCTCCTTTTCAGACGTTAAATCATGAACAACACCACGCGTTCTAACGCGGCCATCACTTTCCGTCACAACGGCCTGGTTAATGGACGCCAAGAATGTCTTCCCACCAGGCCCCTTCATCACAACTTCGGCCACCTGACGCGCACCACCATTATCCAAAATATCGTAAGGCGCGGCATTCAGCGGTTCTTTTTCCAAATAAGTATGTAAACGCCCATACGTTAAAAGCTTTTCAATACTATCACCAAGCCAGCGCGCCAAAGTTGCATTCACAAAGACAAAACGCCCCTCTTCGTTCACCGAGAAGAAACCAACAGGCGCATTATCCGTAAAGTCAATGAGCTTTTCACGCTCCTCGCTCACCGAGCGGTTAAGATCACGCGCCTCGGTAATATCATCAACACGCCAGTGTACGTACCCCGCCCAGCCAGCAACAGGTTGCGCTGTGACCATAAACCAACGCTCCGCTAAACCTTCACCAGAGCTCAATTCCATAGAATCAGTTAAGCCACGATAGGCCTGCTCAGCAAGCTTACCAAAGTGATTATAAATCTCTTCATTGTCTTTAAATAAATGTGAAAGGCTTTCAATCGTAGGCGCGCCAAAAGGCTTACACAGATGTTCAAAGCGTTGATTAGCATAAATAGGATTGTCGGCACTATCGGTGATAAGACGCGCTCCACGAGAGCCTTCAAGAACTTCTCGCAAAAGCTTTAATTCTTTTTCACGGCGTTTATAAGAAAAAAGGGAGCGCTGCAAACCAAAGGCAAGAATGCCAGCAATAACAAATGAAAGCCCCGCGACAATGACCGTTAATTTATCAACCTCCAGCATGACGGCCAGCGCATAACAACCCCCAATATAAGCAACAAGAAATGCTATAGAAATACCAATATCCTTCGCATAGATTTTCCCTTCATCGGGATTTTCACCACGAGGGTTTTTGTATTTATCAATGAATTCAGAATGATCAAAAGGCATAACAGGCTCTAGAATGCCATGAGTCCGAACGGTAATGCCAGCTTAATTACGTTGCAGGGCCGAATTTTCCCTTAAGTTGAAAGACATAGGAGATAATTTCCGCCACAGCCTTATAATGTTCTTCGGGAATAGCGGCATCAATATCAACCTTATCAAATAAAATACGTGCCAGAGGCCTGTTTTCAACCAAAGGAATAGCATTTTCTTTAGCTACCTCTCTGATACGCATCGCAAGTTCATCAATCCCTTTAGCAACAACAATCGGTGCATCCATTTCATCAGGATCATATTTGAGAGCAATAGAGAAGTGCGTCGGGTTCGTAATAATAACATCTGCCTCAGGGACAGATTGCATCATACGAGATTGTGCTTTTTCCTGACGAAGTTGACGAAGTTTAGCCCGCACATGCGGATCCCCTTCTGTTTGCTTATACTCATCCTTCAACTCCTGTTTTGTCATACGCATCTTTTTATGGTGTTCATAACGTTGATAAAGAAGATCGATAACCGCCACAACAACCAGAACAACAAGGATTCCCGACATAAGACGCAGAACTAGACCTTGGAGCTCATCAAGCATAATTGGCACAGGCAGCCCCACAAAATGATCCGCCTGCCCATAAAATGGATAAAGAAGAATAACGCCGACTACACCAATAATGCCTATCTTTAACAAGCCTTTTACAAATTCCATTAAAGAGCGCATTGAGAAAAGACGCTTAAGTCCTTTAAAAACAGAAATTTTAGAGATGTCAGGCTTAATAATTTCAGGGGCAAATAATGGCCCTATTTGCAAAAAAGGTGCTGCAAATGCAGCAACCATCAAAACGATAAGAGGAAGAGCTAAAATAGCGAAAACGTCAAAGAAAGCACTTTCAAATAAAAAACCAACACCACCTGAAAAGGACGGCAACATATGGGATTTTTCGATAAAACTTTTTAAATAGCCTGTAAGAGAACTTAAAACCGACGGACCAATTGCGAGGATCACAATAGTTCCTGTAAATAACATCACCCAGTTATTCACTTCACGAGAAAGAGCAACCTGACCTTTCTTCCTACTCTCATCCAATTTCTTGGGGGTGGGTTCTTCGGTTTTAGAAGAATCATCTTCTTCGCTGCCATCAGCCATGTTTTACTCCCTTCTCTCTCGTCTATATTTTACTTATTTAAACCGTCTATCCTGCGGAGGTCAGGAAAAACATCATACCTTCTTCAAATTTAGTGAGCCAAAAAAGCATCACTGAAGAAACAACAAACAATAAAGTAATCATTGATAGTAAAATCTGTAATGGAAGCGTGAGCATAAACACCTGAATTTGAGGCATAAGACGCGACAAAACACCCATGCCAATATATAAAAGAAGCGCAACCACAATAAAGGGCATCGCAATTTGAAATCCAATCATGAAAGATGCAGATACGGCGCGTGACATCATTTCAGCCATACTTCCACTATCAGGAACTTCTCCAATAGGAAACATTTGATAGCTCTCAACCAAACCATAAATCAACATATGATGAAGGTTTGTTACAAATAATAGAACCACCCCTGTCATTGATAATAAAGCCCCAGTAATAGAGCCTTGCGCGGCAAGTGCTGGGTTAAACACTTGTGCATTCGCTAAACCAGATGTCATAGAAATCAACATTCCCGCAACATCCAAAGCCGTCATCAAGATACGTGCTACCGTTCCAATGAACAGCCCAACAATAAATTCCATTAAAATAAGGGAAAACAGCACAGGAATAGCTGGAATAGGGTTTGGCACAAAGGGCTGAATCATTGGCGATAAAACCAAGGCCATTCCAAGCGCCAGAAACAAGCGTATCTGCTGTGGAATAAAGGAATCACCAATCCCTGGCATAATGGTTATGGCTGTACCAATCCGCACAAAGATCAGCATAAAAGCAAAAATACCGCTAACGAGAAAAGTGTCGAGCGTTTCCATGAAAAATACGCTTTCGTTAAATTAACCTATACCGACAATTTTATCGGCAATGACTTCCATAAATTCAGTCATAGCCATTGCAAACCCCGGAAAGAACAAAAAGAGGGATAAGAAAATAGCGATAATCTTAGGAACAAAAACTAAAGTAATTTCTTGCACCTGCGTTAATGCCTGCAATAGTGCGATTGCAACACCAACAAGCAAGCCAACCATCATAGGCGGCAAGCCAATCGTAATAACCATCATAATAGCTTCGCGGGTTATATCGATGATTTCATTTTGATTCATAAGGGGTACTTTAACGTTTAAAAGCGCATCTGCAAAGGAGATCAATAAGGAAATCCCCACCCAACCAATAACTAGATAGGCATACGCATAACTTCTTGATAAGCGCTCATCATGCGGTCACGAACAGCAACAACTGTTTGAAGCGTTAATTCTGCGGCTGTAATGGCTTGAACAACCTCTGGAAGAGACGCATTACCAGCAACGGCCTTGGCAGAGGCCGTCTCTCCAGAACGCATTGTTTGCATTGTTTTAACAGCAGTATCTTTTAAAACATCGCCAAAGCTCGTCTTACCAGAAGCCTCTAGGCCAGGAGCATCTGCGCCCTTGGCCATATTTGAATAGGCTTTTGCAGCAGCAGCAGGATTTGAAATTTGATCAACCATTTAAATAACTCCTAATCACTTATTATAGCACAAATCATCTTAACGAAGAAGATCAATTGTACGCAGCATCATACCGCGTGTTTGTTCAATCATCCCCAGATTTGCTTCATATGACCGTTGTGCTTCACGCATATCGTTCACTTCAATCAACATATTCACATTTGGCATCTTCACATAGCCATTTTCATCGGCGCCAGGATGATCTGGCATATACTTTAATGGATATTCTTTAACACGTTGAGGTGCAATATCTTCAACTTTCACCAGTCTTTGATCATAGGTGCGATCCATCTCGTTCCTAAACGTAATCACTTTACGTGTGTAAGGGTCAGCCTCTGGTGTATTTGCCGCAGTTTTAGCGTTAGCAATATTTTCTGAAATCACACGCGTTCTCTCACCTTGCGCACGCATTCCAAAAGCCGATGTTGTTAATGTTTGATATAGCTGATCCATATTATCTACTTCCTATCTCTTACTGACCTTTACCTAACGCTGTTTGAAACATGCCGACATTCTTACGCATCAAGTTCGTCATAAGGTTGTAATCCATTGAATTCTTTGTTGCATTGATCATTTGTTCTTCAATGATAACCGCGTTCCCTGCTGGAGCCACCTCATATGTTGTGCGTGATTTTACATTACGCGGATTAGATGGATCGTTACTTGACGTCATGTGACCTGGTGTTGTTACTTCCATTTTCACGTTGTAACGACCGCTGACTTCACGGAGCATTGAACCAAAATCCACATTTGTTAATTCACGCGCACGATAGTTCGGCGTATCTGCATTGGCAATATTCTGCGCAATAACACCCTGACGTGTATCAAGATAGTTCATTTTTGCGCCCATGGCCTGAAATAACGGTATATTTTGTATTGTCATCTTATTCCCTTATCTTTACCTTTGTGTCTTACCCTCAAAGTGCTTCAAGGAAGCGGTTAAAGTCCTAACACCTGATAAACATTGCAGGATGCATGCCAGAATGACAAAAAATGACGATGAATTTGATGATGGCTTTGGCAAAACGGACAAAAATCCGCTAAACCCTTTAAATATAATAAAAAAACCGACTATACAGACAGCTGTTGCCCTTACTGATGGCACAGAAAATGGTGATATGCCCGTCGTTACCGCCGCAGGACGGGGAAAAATTGCCGAGCAAATCCTGCAACTTGCCTATGAAAACGATATCAAAGTCCGTGAAGATGCAGATTTAGCCGAAATGCTCGCAAAAATAGAACTCGACAGTCCTATTCCATCCGAAGCGTTCATGGCTGTTGCCGAAATATTATCATACATATATCGCGCTAATGGAGAGCCAAACCCCTTTGATGCGGTTTTAAAAGATGTTATGCAAGAACAAGGGGTTGAAGAGATATCTTCCTCCGAAGAGGATAACGAGGATAACGAGACAGAATGACCAAAGATCAAATTGTTAAACGCTTAGAAGAAATTATTGAAACAATCAATAAAGCACAAGATGATGTAACATCTGGCCTCATTCAAGATTTAAGCTTTATGGACAAAGATGTTGCCCAAGTTTGCGGTGATATTATCAAATTAGAACCAAAAGACGCCGCCGCTGTCCAACCCATTATGGCCGATATGATTTCACGCCTCGAGGGATTGGCGCAATCTTTGCAGAGCTTTAAAGAGACATTTAACCAAAGTGAATAAGCGAAAACATAACAAAGGGTTAGCATCATGGAATTTATTATCACGTTAATTGTCCTTGGTATTATTTATAAAAAAATAAAAAAAGCAGCGGGTGTACAAAAAAAATTAAGTGATTTTAATACTGAAGATTTTAAAAAACTCCAAACACAAGGAACTACTGACCTTCAACAACTTCTAAATAAAGTAGAAAACCTTACAAAAAAATCAGCGCACATACATTCAGACTCAAACTATAATAATAAAAACTATGTTTCAAAAAAAGACAGTTCTTTAAAAGCAATCGGTGAGCCAACCGTAAAGCGCAGCATTATGGATCAAAGAGGTTCAGAAGAAACAGTCAGCAGAAAAAACTACGATTAGAAAGACACGCTAAACTATGACGACTTATGATTATTTACGCTTTGGCGCCGCTTTTATTTTTGTTTTATCCCTTATGGGTGGGCTTTCTTATGTCCTAAGGCGCTTTAACCTAGGGCAAGGCGCAATACTATCCCCAACCGATAAACGTCTAAAAATCGTTGAAATTCTACCCCTTGATGGACGTCGCAAAGCTCTTCTCATAAAGCGCGATAATACAGAGCACCTTGTGATTTTAGGCGCTTCGGGTGAAACTGTCGTTGAAACAAATATTAAAGCACCTGCAAAAGCGGCAAAGAAAACTGCCTCAAAGAAAAAAGAAAAGAATACAGATGACAAAACAAATATTTAAAGACGTCGTTAGAAGCGCTCTGCCAAAGAATAAAACACTAAACCGTTTTACATTACTCTCTCTCGCATTTTCTGCGCTATGTGGACTTGCTCTTGTGGTTTTAACAAGCCACCCTGCTCTCGCACAAGCCATCACGATTGATTTAGGAGAAACAGAAAGCAATGCCACAGTAACAGGCCGTATTATTCAGCTTGTCGCCTTACTGACTATTTTATCATTGGCGCCGTCAATATTGATTATGATGACATCCTTCACACGGATTATCGTAGTTCTCTCTTTTTTAAGAACAGCCATAGGAATTCAACAAACACCGCCCAATACAGTAATGATTTCACTCGCCCTCTTCTTAACATTTTTTATTATGGCGCCAACATTTCAAAACGCCTACGAGAACGCCCTTGTTCCGCTTATCAATGAAGAAATTGATGAAATCACAGCCTTTGAACGCGGGGTAGAGCCATTCAAAGATTTTATGCTCACTCACGTAAGAGAACAAGATTTAGAACTTTTCAACAATATGAATGGCGGTGCAAACTACAAAGATCCAATGGATGTTCCCCTACAGGTTCTTATTCCCTCTTTCATGATTTCAGAGTTACGGCGTGCCTTTGAAATTGGCTTTATGCTTTTCTTACCATTCTTAATCATCGATATGGTCACGGCCTCTATCCTTATGTCCATGGGTATGATGATGTTGCCGCCGGTGATGATCTCACTGCCGTTTAAAATCGTGTTCTTTGTACTGGTCGATGGGTGGTATTTGATATCAGGGTCGCTTATTCAAAGCTTCGGCCCTGCAGTTGGGGTCGGTGGATAACGCCTTAAGAACCATCCATCTTACGGTAGCTTTCTAGAAATTCACCGAACAGATCCACTTCGCTTATCAAGGATTGAACAGAATCGCGGCTCCCTAACAGCCCCATTTGACGTGGACGTGTTACAAGCTCAAACATTCTAGATTTTTGTGTTTGCTTCATTGTGTCGCCATAGCGCTCACGCAAGTTTGTAAGCGCAACACGATTACCCGCTAAGTTCAGAGCAATCGCACGGTTCATAATAAGATCGCGCTGTGCATCCGTTACAGGACGCGTTAATGAAATATTCTCTCCAGCAATAAGTGTTTGAAAAGCTTCCGCTGCATCGTCCCAACGTCCAGCAACCCAAGCCATATCAGCCTTAAGACGCGCAATATTCAAATCTCCACCACGGCGTTTGGCTAATAAGTCGAGCATTTCAACCGCCTCGCCTGTTCGATTAAGTTTAGATAACGCGCGTGAACGAAGAAGCTGACTTTCCGCACGCTCTTCACTATATGATTTACTATATTCCGTTGCCGCAAGATTTATAGCCTGATCCGTTAGATCAAGAGCACGAAGCGCACCATCAGGCTTACTATCAAGAAGACGGATAGCGGCTAAACGTAAACCAACTTTAATAGCATCGTCACCCTCTAAACGATGAATAATTTGATGCTCAAGCAAGCTACCAGCACGCCCCAGCAAATCAACGCTTACAAGGTTTTCTGCTAAATTCTGAACAAAGAGATCTCCCTCACTTCCTGCAGGTGTTAGCTCTTTAAATTCATCATAAATACTAACGGCATCAAGTGTTGATATCTCTTCGAGTTTTCCGCTCGTAAATAAAGAACGAAATGTATCTGTCATATAAGAAGTTACTTCTTTTGACATCACCGTGTCTGGTGACAAAGAAATGGCGTTTCTTAAAACAGAAAGCCCTTTAAGATAATCACCATTCTCGATATAAACCTGACCTAAGCGATAGTTAATAAGCGTTTCGAGTTCATCCCCGCGCCAAGCATAACGAAGTGCTTCTAAACGATCGACAGCTTCAGCAGGTGTAATTTTTTTATCTTCAAGTTGCAGTCGTGTCAGCGATAATCCGGCCTTTGCTCTAAAATAATCATCACGGCTCTTTGTTAGCTTCGTCCATGTTTTTGTTGCCGTATCAGCATCTCCATGCTGCCGACTTGCTTCCGCCGAAAGATAACTAAAGGCTGCGACCACCGCTGCAGGAACATGCTTGTCACTCTCATCAATTAAAGCGAGCAAACCTTCTGCTTTATCAAGATCGCCTGCACGCAAGGACGTCTCTGCCAACTTCAAAGCAATTGGATAGCGAATTTGCACTGGATACTCTGCAACAAGGTCAAGATTATCAGGCATTGTGTTATAAGCCTGTTTCCAGTCCTCAAGGCCTGCTAACGCTGTCGCCTTCCAAATGCCGATTTCTCCGTATTTTTGCAACTCTTTATCAAATAAATTTGGAATGGCAACATCGTACTGTCCTGCCAGCGTAGCTGCTGCTGCACGCAGAGAAATAAATTCAGGGCTTTGCTCAATACCAGCAAGCTCATTTTCCGCAATACGAAGTAAGCCAAGGGCTTCAACACCCCTATTATTAGCGACATTAAGCTTTGCTAAGGTAAGTAGTCCTTCAACTTTTCCATATCCGTCTTTATCCGACATACCAACCATAAGAACACGACGGTTTTCTTCTAAAGCATTTGGCCCGCCCATTTCCCAACCTTTAAAGCTAAAAATTCTGGACAAGGCCTCTTTCTCTGGTGGGGCTTCACCATATTCATTATAAGTATCTTCTTCATCAATTTGCTGTGTCAGTAAAACCGGTGCCGTATCACGCTTACTGGATAAAGATAGACCTCCAGCACGCGTTACATTTACACCTTCCGGTACTATGCCAATCGCTAAATCATCAACCCAAGATTTCAAAACAAGACCAACCACACTATCGATAACTTCCATATCAATATATTTTCTTGCCTCTCCAGCATATTGCCCAGCATCTTCTACCGTTACAATATGAAGCGTATCACCAACCAACGAATCTTTAATTTCAAGTTTTTTGCGCGGTAGTGCCATTGGCCAAAACAAAGAGCCACCAGCAAAATCGCTCATACCATCGAAGCTAGCCTGTGATTTAACTGGATTGCGCGAACGCGTATTAGGGCTAATCACAACACGCCATAATAGGCCGCCGCCCTCGGCATATACATTAAAGCCATCAGACAATGGCATACGATACGCCACGCCACCTGGGATATCCATCCGATCAAAGTTTGCAAATTTATCTTTATCTGGCCCCGATAACTGCGGCGGCACCGTAATAGAAGGGTCATCAACAACGATCCACAGGTGCTTTGCCCGTATAAACACCGCCATACCAACTTTTTTCGTTGTCGTGAGCGTAATAACATGTGGATCTTCAGGCTCTATAGGAACAGAAGCAACTTCGACTATTGGCATAGCTTCAACAGTATCAACGACAATTTGTTTTCCGCTTTTAACTTCCTTTTGAACATCTTTAAGCGTCTTTGGTGGTTTCTCCGTTGCTTTGAGAGTATTTTTCGCTTGGCTTAACGCCTTAGAACGATTTGGTGTTCCTGCAGAATCGTACACATCAACGATGATACGTTGACCAATTTTGAAGTGCCTAAATTTAGCATCCGGTGAAATCTGTAAAGTAACAGCTAAGCCCTTGTCCTTTTTTTGAGAAACGGTTCCTATATTTTCAACCATAACCGCGTTAACTGATGATAAATCAGCTTGAGCGCTTTCTTTGAAAAGAACAGTCAGAGCTCCAGCTTCTTTTGAAACGCTATAGGGTGGGCTTTTATTCCATTCAAAGACAATTCTTGAATAATTGTCATGATCTCCGACACGCACACGCACCTCTTGATTTGCCACCGCCTCCGGCACAAACACAAGAAAACAAAAAATACTTATAAAACAAAGCTTTGTGATGCGATTCAATAACATTTAAAAAGCCTGCCACAGTGAAGGGAAAAGAACAAGATCAAGGGGACTGGATATCAAAAAGCTTCAACCGTTTTCCATCATCTTCCATAATGACAATGTCAACACGACGAGAAAGATCAAGCCGCTCAACCTCCCCTAGACTGGCAGGAATATCCGCATACCGCCCAGCAGCTTGCCCACGCACAACAACGGTACTCTCATACCCTACATTCTCAAGTACTGCAGCTACATTTGCTGCACGCGCTAAAGATAGATGCCAATTTGATTCAAAACGACCACTGGTAATTGGCCGCGGATCAGTATGCCCTACTATTTCCACACGATTTTTAATCCGTGTAAGAGATCCTGCTAGAGTAAATAAAGCCTTGTTTGCCTCGGATTTTATCGCCGCCCTACCCGTTTCAAAAAGCATATTTTGTGGCAAGGAAATGATTAAAGCTCCTCTCTGATTGATAAGTTTTACCGCATTCAAACCTGGCTCCTTTTCAATCAAATCCTCAATAATGACGCGTAAGTAATTTAAATTTAACGCTTTAGAGAAATTTATTTTTTCAATATTGATCGCATCTTGCGTTCCACGATTAAGAGGACGCCCATAGAAACGATTGAAATTCTCATTAACAGTATCGGTAAATTCATTCCATTCTTTTTCTTTTGGATTGGACATCGCAAAAAGCAAAACAAAAAATGTCAACATAAGCGCCATAACATCAGAAAAAGAAACGAGCCATGCTGAACCAGTATTTTTTTGATCCCCCATACGTCTCCCATAATGTCGCGTTCGCACAGAAGAAGATGGTTCTAATTCCTTGTTATCATCAGAAGAGTTTTCAAGAGGATCATTAACCATCACGCCCTCCTTGCTCCGCTTCTTCTACAGGTGAAAACGGAATATGCGGTTCAAAAACAAGCACCACTATTGCAGGATTACCTTTTGCCACACCAATGTTCAAAAGTTTTTGAGGAAAGCCTCCTTGTTCTAACCGTTCTGTTAGAGCACTCCCACGGCGCATCAAAGCCGCCATTTCTGTTGGACTTTGATTTTGAAAATGCGCAGGATTATCAGGTACTTGCAAAAGAATATTCATTCTATATGTAATATTTTTTTTGTCTGATTTAAGGATAGAAACAAGTGTCGGAATAATAAAATTACCCCTTGGGTTACGCTGAACATTCATCTTCGTTAAATCTTTTTGCCCCGCAGCCATAATCGCGCGTGAAAACTTCTCTAAGGGAAGCTTGATGATCATCTTTCCGCGATTTGAACTAATTGATTTCTTGTATGAAATAATCTGAGATTGAAACAATGCATCAATACGTTCAAAAGTATCCCCTTCCTTCACCGAATTTACAGGATCTGGTGTAACAGAAGGCGCAATATCTTCTTTTTGCGGATCTTTGGAAAAAGTTGTGTCGAGACTTTGAACAACATCTCCAACTAATTGTTCTTCATATGAAGAAAGTGAATTTAAAACAATGAAAAATGCCAGCAACATAATGAATAACGACAAGTTCATTAACGTCCCAGAATCAGACTGGAAGCTTTGTTCATTACGACGGCGACGGCGAAATTTTAACATTAATAAAAAATCTAAAGCCTTAAATTTAAATAACTGTGATTAAAAGAAGTTTTCAGTATTACTTGGGAGTTGTTTTTGCTCTGCCAGCATAATTGTAACCGTGCGCGCACGATCAACATCCATAGCAGCAATAATCGGTGCAGACTTTCTTTCAGACATCTGCATAACAACTTGAAGCAAGACATCCAAATCAAGCGTATTAAAAATACGCGCAGCATCTTTTGCTTTCATACCTTCATAAATTTTAACAAGACTAGAAATACGGCGTTTTTCTTCATCAGATTGTTCCACAAGAAGCTCTTCAATTTCAGAGCGTAAAGAAGTGAGCTCCTTAAATTTCTGTTCCATTTCTTGCTGCGCCGCTTTAAGTAGAGCCTCTCTTACAGCCATTTCACGATCACGCCGGTCTAAATCTTTACGACGTTGTGATAGATCTTCAAAAAGTTCTATCTGCACATCAGAATATTCAAAATCTGTATCAAGGGAATCGCGCCATTCAGGTGTCTCTTTATCACCAACTCCCTGCTCAGCAGCAGTCGATATACCGTCATCAACTTCACCCTGTACAACGCCTTCCTCTACGGACACTTCCGCGTCAGCACTTTCATGAACTTGCTCTTCTGCTTGCGCAGGAGGCAAGCTTGTAATTTGCTGAATGAAATCACCAAAACGTACGCCAAAAGAAACCGCGGCAATAATAGCAAGCACGGGAAGAATACGAATGCGGCCTAAAAATTTTCCGATCATAAATTACGCGCTTTCTTTTATTCTAGTTTTTTTTGAATTATTTTTACCTGCGTTAAGCGCTTCATAAAGATCGCGCTCTGCCTGCGATATAAGTCTATCTCCAGCCATATCACCATGATCATCATCAAGAACACTTGACCATGCCTGATCATCCTCTTCTATGACTGTTTCTTCTTCATCAAACTGACGATCACTAATCATGAAACCGCCAAAACTTGATTTTTTCTTCGGTTTTTGCTTTTTAAGGACGGACTTTATAGAGGCCGTTTTATCCTCACGAACAGATTGAGCCGCAACCTCATCATCAATCTCTAAGTTCCAGCCTTCATCTTCTAAATGGTTAAACCCTTGTTTATCAATCTTAATTTTAGGACGACCAACACCACCATTATCTTCTAATTGGTCGACAAGTTCACGATTACGCTCTGCTAATTTTTGCAACCGATCTGCTAAATTGTCGCCCGTTTCATTGATAAAACGTAGCTCATCCGAAAGAAAACTCGCTTCATTCACAATATTTTGCAGATTATTTTCCGCGCCACGTGAATTTTCATGCATGTCATGAATGGCAAGTTCCGCCTTATCAATCGCCGTTGATAAATCTTTAATCAATTTTTCAACTGTTGCCCGACTTTGGCGGAAGTTTTTCAAAAAAATTGTCAGGCGTGAAGCATAGAAAATCGTTACGGCCAAAAAGACCAATATCACACCATCCAAAATCAATCCAAAATCTGCATTCATAAGCGTTACTCTTGTTCTATTTACAGTTTCTATTAAGCGTTAAAACTAAAGATCATCTTCACTTTCGGGGGCAATATATTTATCAATTTTAACGGCAATATTATCGTGTTTTTGACCTGCAGGGCCTTTAAACATCGGCATATCACCACATCGCATCTCAAGTTCATCATCAACAAATGTATTAAAAATAACTTGCGTTCCAATTTTCCAGTTTAAAAGTTCATCCAATGGCAACGTCTTTTCCCCTAAAATTGCCTGAAGCTGAACATCTGTTTGGTGCAATTCTTGCGTAAGGTGATTTTCCCAAATTGAATCTCGACCAAACTTTTCACCCATGAACATCTGAAGAAGAAGCTCACGAATTGGTTCTAACGTTGCATAAGGAATAATGACTTCAATACGTCCACCGCGATCTCCCATATCAACACGAATGCGGGCAAGCACACAGGCATTACCGCTTTGTGAAATAGTTGCAAAACGTGGATTTGTTTCCATGCGGTCAAGTGTAAAACTAACTGGTGATAGCGGATCAAATGCCGAGGACAGATCGCTCAAAGCAACCTGAACCATACGCTCAACAAGTTTTGTTTCAATTGTTGTGTAAGGGCGCCCTTCAATACGGATAGCGGGTGTTCCTTTACGACCGCCAAGAAGCACATCAACGATAGAATAGATAAGAGCGCTATCGGTAACCAAAAGACCATGATTATCCCATTCTTCCGCTTTAAACACAGACAGCATCGCAGGTAACGGAATAGAATTCATGTAATCGCCAAAACGAACCGTTGAAACCTGATCTAAAGAGACCTCAACATTATCAGATGTTAAATTACGTAGCGATGTCGACATCAAACGAACAAGACGGTCAAAAACGATATCGAGCATCGGCAAGCGCTCGTAATTGACCATTGCCGAATTGATAAGCGCCATAACACCCGATGTTTCATCCATCGGGCTGTCATCATCGTCAAAACCAAGTAAGGAATCAATCTCTGCTTGATTCAAGATACGCGTAGAACCATCATCCTCGTCGAACTCATCGCCAATCTCATCAGATGCATCACCAAGCATATCCAGAGCAGATTTATCAGACTCTAAACTTTCATTTTCTACTGCATCGAGCTCATCTGTATCTGTATCGCTCATTTGTTACCTTATTTATTCTCATAATATTATCGACGCCCATATTATTTATAAGTGTCACTTATAAGGGCTTCGCAAGATCTGTGCCGTTTTTTTCAAAAACATCGACACCAGCGTACACTCTGTAGTATAGCACACTATTGTATCAAAATTTCTTGAAATAAAACGTCTTGTACTTCAACAGGATAAGCCGCAGCATTTACACGCGACAATAGTTCCATTTGAAGACGATAAATTCCAGCAGATCCGCGAAGATCACGCACGCGTAATTCTCTTAAATATGTTTGAAACTGATCAACAACACGCGGCATAAATTGCTCTACCATCGCCTTATCCGCTTCATTTTTTAGTTCTAATTGAACGCTCAAACGTAAAAAACGCGGCTGACCATCTGTGCTACTCAGGTTAACCACCATATCTGGAATTTCTAGAAAGGCCGCCCCAATGCTCGCACCCTCACCGTGTTTTCCAGTATTCTTAGCTCCACGCCCATCATCGCCACCATGATCTTCGGCCGTTTTATCACCGCCGATCATTCCTGAGAAATAAAGGCCGCCGCCAATACCTCCAATAAGAAGAAGTGGTAAAACAATAAAGAGCAACATCTTGTTAGCGTCAAATCCGCCGCCTGTACCCTCTTCATCTTCTTCGTAGTCATTATCATCTTCATCATCTAAAGATGCATTCACTTGCTCATCGGCCATACTTTATATCCCTTTTATTCACCCTAAATTTTTCAGAAAGTGAATCGCTTTAACACTATTGAATTATAAAGAGAAATCAGTGCTTTTGCCTAGATTGATTTATAAAAAAGCCCACAGATCATACGCATATACACACAAGGATAGAAGAAAAACCACGCCCGCTTTAGGCACTTTTTTCCTGTCCTTGATCGTAAATACCATAACAACCACTCAAAACCTGCCTGTGGGCAAGCACAAATTCACCACCAAAACCTTGTTATACCTTACTTTTATTACTTGGCATGCCCTGTGCATTGTTATTCCTCGAGCATTTTTATAATGCGTAAAGCTATTTTTAAACAGCACAGGAAACACAAGAATGGAAAATTCAGTCTACGTTGGCTTATCAAAACAAGTTGTTCTTAGAGCGAACATGAACATCATTGCTCAAAACATTGCCAACATAAACACACCAGGGTTTCGTGGACAAAACATGGTTTTCACAGAATATGTAGAAGATCCGCGTCACATGAAAGAAGATATTTCCATGGTATTAGACTACGGTCAGTACCAAAAAACTGATCCTGGCCCAATGAAAAGCACTGGAAATCCATTAGATGTGGCCTTGGTTGGCAATGGTTTTTTAGGTATCGAAACAAATGATGGTATTCAGTATACGCGCGCAGGTAACCTTGCCATGAACGCAGATGGTGAGATTGTGAATGCCTTAGGTATGATCGTAGCCAATGAAAATGGTGGCCCTATTACAATTCCGCAAGGCGCAAAAGAAATTAACATTAATCGCAGCGGCGTTGTATCAACAATGTCTGGTATCACAGGAGAATTAGAATCGACTATTGTGGGGAAACTCATGATTAAAGAATTTGCCAATGAACAAGAACTAAACCCTGCAGGGAATGGCCTTTACAAAACGGATGCCGCCCCCTTAGATTCTCCAAAAACACGCGTTATACAGGCCAGTCTGGAAGGTTCAAACGTTCAAGCTGTTGTTGAAATGACGCGCATGATTGACGTCAGCCGCGAATACCAAGCCGTTCAAAATATGATGAATTCGGAAAATGAACGTTTGAGGTCAGCCATCAGTAAGCTGTCACAGACACAAGGTTAATAACTGAATTAGATAAGCAAGCTTAAAATAAGGAGCAAAAAATGGTAACAAGATCACTCGATATCGGCGCAACAGGAATGCTAGCCCAACAGCTTCATGTTGATGTTATTTCAAACAACATTGCCAACATGACAACATCTGGCTTTAAGCGTCAACGCCCAGAATTTCACGATTTGATCTATCAAAACAAGCTTCGCCCTGGTGCAACATCAACAGATTCAAATACAACAGTGCCGGCGGGTATGCAGCTTGGCCTTGGTGTGGGCTTAGGTTCTGTTTACCGCTTGCATGAACAAGGCACAATCCAAATGACTGAAAACCAGCTTGATCTGGCCGTTATTGGTGAAGGTTATTATCAAATTGAGCTTCCCAGCGGTGATATCGCCTATACGCGCTCTGGTGTGTTTCAAGTCAATGAAAACGGTGAAATTGTCACAGCCCAAGGTTACCGTTTAGAGCCTGGCCTTACTGTTCCTGAAGACACTCTTGATATTGTTGTTAACCAATCTGGTGAGTTTCTTATCAAAATTCCAGGACAATCAGAATTTCAAAATATTGGACAAATGCAACTTGCCAGCTTTGTCAATCCTGCTGGCCTTGAGGGTATTGGAGACACCATGTTCTTGGAGACAACAGCTTCTGGTACGCCACAAACAGGCAATCCAAACGAGGAACATTACGGCGCAATTCGTCAAGGTGCATTAGAAAATTCAAACGTGAATATTGTTGAAGAAATCACAAACTTGATCGCCGCGCAGCGTGCCTATGAGATGAACTCAAATGTTATCAGCACAAGTGATGAAATGCTGCAAACGGTAACTCAACTAAGATAGAGGCTACGGTAATTTTTTAAACGAGAGGTCTAGAAATCATGCGTAACTACTGGAATAATTTAACAATCGTCCGCCGCATCACTTTAGTATTATTGGCTTATATCTTAAGCATGATCGCGGTAACATCTGGCACAAAGATGGCCACTGCGGCAAATCTAAAAGACATGAGCATTGTCACAACAGACAATATTATGTTGAAAGATTTGTTTGATGGTGTCGGACGCAACGCAAATTATGTGATTGGCCCTGCCCCACAGCCTGGTGAAGATATGGTTCTTAATGCCCGCACATTATACCGTATTGCTCTGGCCATGGATCTACCATGGAGACCAAAAACGTCAGGCGAAAATATTATTATTCGCCGTGAAGCGACGATTGTTTCCTTTGGTGAAATTGAACAAACGCTTAAAACAGCGCTTGAAAAACATGGTCTTCAAGGGCGCTATAACCTCACACTAAATGGTGGTAATAAAAGCATTATATTGCCAAAAGAGGCGCCAAAGAATGTTGAAGTATCTGAAATTGATTTTAATACGGCTCGCAATAAATTTACAGCGACAGTCGTTGCCCCATCAGTTGATAATCCAATCAAAAAAATCATACTAAATGGTTCTGTCGAACGCCTTATTCAAATCCCTGTCCTACGCACCCCTTTGCGTAACGGCATGATTATCGGCCGTAATGATATTGAATGGATTGATATCCCTGAAGCTAATCTACAACACGACACACTATTTAAAGAAGAAGATGTCATTGGTCTAACGCCGCGCCGCATAACATATGCAGGAAAACCAATTTTAACGAAAGAGTTACAACGGCCACAAATCGTAACGCGCGGAGAAACGGTAACAATCTTCTTTAAAGAAGGTCCGTTAGTCCTAACCGCAAAAGGAAAGTCTCTACAAAATGGAGCAAAAGGTGATTTAGTCCGCATCACAAATTTAAAAAGTAGCAAACAAATTGATGCCGTTGTTACAGCTCAAAATGAAGTTATCGTGAGATAGAAAGAGTAATTAAAAGAGGTATGAAATGAAAAAACAAAATATGACAAAAATGATCAGCGTTCTAGCCTTAATAAGCCTATCAGCATGTAGCGCAGCAGATCGCCTCGCCAATGTTGGAAGCGCACCTGAGATGGAGCCTATCCGTAATCCTGCAGAACATTCTCAGGTACAAAAAGTTTCCATGCCAATGCCGAATTCAAAAGAAATTAAACCACACAGAAACTCCCTTTGGGGTGGTGATCGCCAAACATTCTTTAAAGACCAGCGCGCTGGTGAAGTTGGTGATATTTTGACGGTTATGATTGATATTCAAGATGAAGCAGTGCTTGATAATGAAACAGATCGTAGCCGAACAAGCACGGAAAATGCAGCTCTAAACTCCCTTTTAGGCCTTGAAGCAGACCTTGGTGCTATTCTTCCAGAAGCCGTTGTAAATACCGATTTAGTTGATGCTGATGCTGACTCCAATTATCGGGGACAAGGAAGTGTCGAGCGTGAAGAAGAGATTCAAATACAACTCGCTGCGGTCGTAACGCAAGTTCTTCCCAATGGAAACCTTGTTATTCAAGGGCGTCAGGAAGTGCGGGTTAACTTTGAAAAACGCGTTCTAGAACTTGCTGGCGTTATTCGCCCAGAGGATGTTTCTATCGACAACACAATCTCGCATGAAAAAATTGCTGAGGCACGTATTTCCTATGGTGGTAAAGGACAGATCACCGATATGCAACAGCCCCGATACGGGCAGCAAGTCTTTGATATTCTCTTCCCGTTCTAGGATAGAATATCCATCGATAGCTAAGGAGGGAACTGAAGCTTTCGAAAACAATAGAGAAACAAAAACTTCTAATGCATAAAATAAAAGCCAGTCTTAGGATAGAGACTGGCTTTTTTATTTGTTTATAATCTACAAGACTATTGTCTTTATGGAATTGGGTACGGTGCTGGAGCACCATTACCATCTGGCTTTATCTTAGATAGCGGCGAATCCCAACCTTCTTTTAAAATAGACATATCAACTTCCTTTTTTCAATACAGTATTGCAAAAAACGCATCGCTGCAAGCGATTATCTCAAACTTACTCGTCGCGATGAACTTTTTCTTGACGTTCATGCATCTCTTGAGCTTCAAGGCTAAGCGTTGCAACGGGGCGTGCCTCAAGGCGAGCAACACCAATTTCATCACCTGTTTCTTCGCAATAACCATATTCATCTTCAGTAATACGCGCCAAAGCCTGATCTATTTTTTTAACAAGCTTGCGCTCACGATCACGTGTTCTTAATTCAAGGGCATGATCCGTTTCTGCAGAAGCGCGATCCGCCAAATCAGGTTTTTGCAATTCTGTTTCTTGCAATGTATTGGCAACTGTTTCTGTCGATCCTTTGATCAAATCTTCACGCCATGTGATTAGTTTCTGACGAAAATATTCAAGCATTACAG
>PANS01000037.1 GCA_002708415.1 Micavibrio sp.
GCACCCACTGTACGGCCACCCTCACGGATAGCAAAACGTAGACCTTCATCCATCGCAATAGGAGCGATCAGCTGAACTGTCATTTCACAGTTATCACCAGGCATTACCATTTCAGTTCCTTCAGGAAGAATAACTTCACCTGTTACATCCGTTGTACGGAAGTAAAACTGAGGACGGTAGTTCGCAAAGAATGGTGTGTGACGACCACCCTCATCTTTTGACAAGATGTAGGCTTCCGCTTGGAATTTTGTGTGTGGAGTAATAGAACCAGGCTTACATAGAACCTGACCGCGCTCAACTTCTTCACGCTTCGTACCACGTAACAACGCACCAACATTATCACCAGCTTGTCCGCTATCAAGAAGCTTACGGAACATTTCAACACCTGTGATTGTTGTTTTTTGTGTCGGACGGATACCAACGATCTCAATCTCGTCACCAACATTTACAACACCTGTCTCAATACGGCCTGTACAAACTGTACCACGACCTGAGATTGAGAATACATCTTCAATCGGCATTAGGAATGGCTTATCAACTGGACGATCTGGCTGTGGAATATACTCATCAACTGCTTTAAGAAGCTCAACGATTGAGTTTTCACCAATCTCTGGATCACGACCTTCTACAGCTGCCAAAGCAGAACCTTTAATGATTGGAATATCATCACCAGGAAAATCATATGAAGAAAGAAGTTCACGCACTTCCATCTCAACAAGCTCTAAAAGCTCTTCATCATCAACTTGGTCAACTTTGTTTAAGTAAACAACAAGAGCTGGAACACCAACTTGACGAGCAAGTAGAATGTGCTCACGTGTTTGTGGCATTGGACCATCGGCTGCGTTTACAACCAAAATAGCTCCATCCATTTGAGCCGCACCAGTGATCATGTTTTTCACATAGTCTGCGTGCCCTGGACAATCAACGTGGGCATAGTGACGGTTATCTGTTTCATACTCAACGTGCGCTGTAGAGATGGTGATACCACGTGCCTTCTCTTCAGGCGCCTTATCAATCGCATCAACAGCTTCACCAGCACCATATTTAGCAGCAATCGCCGCTGTCAGTGTTGTCTTACCATGGTCAACATGACCAATTGTGCCGATATTACAATGCGGCTTATTTCTCTCAAACTTCTCTTTTGACATCTCTTTTTGTCCTTTTCTTAAAAATAACTAAATTAACCAGCAAGCTTTGCTTTTACTTCTTCAGCAACTGCGTTTGGCACTGGCTCATAATGTCCGAACTGCATAGTGTAATTCGCACGACCCTGTGACATAGAACGTAGATTGTTAATGTAACCAAACATGTTTGCCAATGGCACCAATGCTGAAATAACTTTTGCGTTACCGCGATCTTCCATCGAGTTCACTTGACCGCGACGTGAGTTCAAGTCACCAATAATGTCACCCATATATTCTTCAGGCGTAACAACTTCAACAGTCATCATCGGCTCAAGCAATTGAGGCCCCGCTTTTTGCATTGCTTCTTTAAAAGCAGAGCGCGCTGCAATCTCAAAGGCCATAACAGAAGAGTCAACATCATGGTAAGCACCATCAAACAAGTCGATTTCAAAATCTATCACTGGGAAACCAGCAATAATTCCGTTTTCTTTTGCTTGATCAATACCTTTTTGAACGCCAGGAATAAATTCACGTGGAATAGCGCCACCAACAATGTTGTTCACAAATGTAAAACCAGAACCTTTTTCACCAGGCTTGATAGTAAATGTCATTTTCGCAAACTGACCAGAACCACCCGTTTGTTTCTTGTGTGTGTAGTCAACTTCAGCTTCTTGAGAAATTGTTTCACGGTAGGCAACCTGAGGCGCACCAATATTCGCTTCAACTTTAAATTCACGCTTCATACGATCAACAAGGATATCAAGGTGAAGCTCACCCATCCCTTTCAGGATTGTTTGACCTGATTCATGATCAACAGAAACACGGAAAGACGGATCTTCAGCAGCCAAACGTTGTAAAGCAATACCCATCTTCTCTTGGTCAGCCTTAGATTTTGGCTCAACCGCAATCTCAATAACTGGCTCAGGGAATTCCATACGCTCAAGCACAACAGGCTTAGATGCATCACAAAGTGTGTCACCTGTTGTTGTGTCTTTCATACCAACGAAAGCAACAATATCACCAGCAAATGCCTCTGTTAGTTCTTCACGGTTATTTGAGTGCATCAGAAGCATACGACCAACACGCTCACGCTTGTCCTTAACAGAGTTTTGAACATATGAACCAGAGTTAATTGTTCCAGAATAAATACGCGCAAATGTTAGCGAGCCAACAAATGGGTCATTCATGATTTTAAATGCAAGCGCAGAGAACGGTTCATCATCTTTAGGCTGGCGGTTTTCTTCTTCATCAGAATCAACTTTCATCCCTTTTGTTTCACCAATATCAAGCGGTGAAGGAAGGAAATCAACAACAGCATCAAGCAATGGCTGAACACCCTTATTCTTGAACGCTGAACCACAAAGAACAGGAACAAAAGAATTGTTGATAGTACCCTTACGGATACAAGCCTTAAGAGTTTTTTCATCTGGCTCATTACCTTCAAGGTAAGCTTCCATTGCATCATCGTCCTGCTCAACAGCAAGTTCGATTAACTTCTCACGGTATTCCGCAGCTTTATCAGCCAAATCAGCAGGAATATCTTGCTCAGAATAAGAAGCTCCAAGCTGCTCACCATCCCAAACAATCGCCTTCATCTTAACAAGGTCAATATTACCAGCAAATTCAGTCTCTGCACCAATTGGAAGTTGAACCACACAAGGAACAGCACCCAAACGGTCAATAATCATGTCTACAGTATTGTAGAAGTCCGCACCAATCTTATCCATTTTGTTCACAAAGCACATACGTGGAACTTGGTATTTATCACCCTGACGCCAAACTGTTTCAGTTTGCGGTTCAACACCTGCATTCGCATCAAAAACAGCGATCGCACCATCAAGAACACGTAATGAGCGCTCAACCTCAATTGTGAAGTCAACGTGCCCAGGCGTATCAATAATGTTCAAGCGGAAGCGCTGACCATCAAAGTTACCACCCGGAGCGGCATCCCAGAATGTCGTTGTCGCAGCAGATGTGATTGTAATACCACGCTCTTGCTCCTGCTCCATCCAATCCATCGTTGCGGCGCCATCATGCACCTCACCAATTTTATGTGACTTACCAGAATAGAAAAGAATACGTTCTGTCGCTGTGGTCTTACCCGCATCAATGTGCGCCATAATACCAAAGTTACGATAATTCTCAATTGCGTGTTCGCGTGCCATTTTTTATCTCTATAACCTTAAAAGTTTCTTTATTACCATCTGTAGTGAGCGAATGCTTTGTTAGCATCAGCCATTTTGTGAGTATCATCGCGTTTTTTAACTGCAGAACCACGATCATTAGCCGCATCAAGCAATTCACCAGCAAGACGCTCAACCATTGTGTTTTCTGAACGTTTACGTGATGCGCCGATCAACCAACGCATCGCAAGTGCTGTACCGCGTGAAGTGCTAACTTCAACAGGAACTTGATAAGTTGCACCACCAACACGACGTGAACGAACCTCAAGCTGAGGACGAACCTTCTTAAGTGCTTTGTGGAAAATACGAAGACCTTTCGCACCTGCAAGGTTACTAGAACCTGCGTCACCTTGATCTTCATCATCAGTTGCAATAGATGCACCTTTATCATCCATAACTTCAAGAGCGCCATAAACGATCTTTTCAGCTGTCGATTTTTTACCATCGAGCATGATGTTATTCATAAATTTAGAAAGCACTAAATCTCCGAACTTTGGATCAGGGAGTATCTGCCTTTTTTCTGCTGCATGACGACGTGACATTTAAAAATTCCTTCTAACTAATTACTTAGGACGTTTCGCGCCGTAGCGTGAACGTGATTGTTTACGATCTTTAACACCTTGCGTATCCAATGTTCCACGAACAACTGTATAACGCACACCAGGTAAATCTTTCACACGACCACCGCGCACAAGAACAACTGAGTGCTCTTGAAGGTTGTGGCCTTCACCAGGGATATAACAAATAACTTCAAAACCAGTTGTCAAACGAACCTTCGCAACTTTACGTAGCGCAGAGTTCGGTTTCTTTGGTGTTGTTGTGTATACGCGAGTACAAACGCCACGAATTTGCGGACTTTGATTCAAAGCACGATTTTTCTTTGATTTCATCGCTTTTTTACCACCGATCAAACGGGGCTTACGAACAAGTTGGTTAATTGTTGGCATAGGATGCCTTCTCCTTTAAATTTCTCAAATATATGCGGATGGGTCTCACAAAGGATATTAAGAACAGAGAAGAACAATACCTGTAGGTAGGTACTTATCTGCGCTTGTTTCGCTGGCGCTTGCATAATAGTCGCAAAGAGTTAAGCGAATTAACCTTCAGAAATTGAAAACATTGAACTGCGTCTAGTCTTATAAATAAAGGCCTTTTCAAGCTTTTATGCGCTACAGCCAATCCATCCGAGCTTCAATTTCGAGCGGAATATAAGGCGAAAGGCCTTATCAAGTCAAGCGCTAGTTTTAATAAAAAGTAAAGATTCTTTGAAAAAAATGCGTATATTCATATCCTAGTTCTAAAAATGTAGTTTTTTTTAATATTTTCAATAGGTTACAGAATTATTTTCTATATTCAAAAAAAATCATAATACCAAAAAAAACGGCCCTTGAAACCAAGAGCCATTTTTCAAATTATTATAATGGTTAAAATTTAACCAGCCGCAGCTTCTTTTGCTTCTTCACTTGGCTCTGTGCCATCTACAGGTGTTTCTACTGCACCTTCAATAAGTTCTGGCTCACCTTGGCTTTCCGCATAAATTGCAGCAGCCTGCTGTTGCGCTGCAAGAGCGATATCATCACGCTCACTCGCTACACGGCGAACTTTGTTCACATAAGAACCAGTACCAGCTGGGATCAAGCGACCAACAATCACGTTTTCTTTCAGGCCGTGCAAGTTATCCATCTTACCATTAACAGCCGCATCCGTTAGAACACGCGTTGTTTCTTGGAATGATGCAGCAGAGATGAATGAACGTGTCTGCAATGACGCTTTCGTAATACCTTGAAGAACAGGTTTACCTTTTGCAGGCTGCTTACCATCTTCAATGTATTTTCTATTTGCTTCCTCAAATTCTTCACGATCAACATTCTCACCAACAAGGAAGGTTGTGTCACCAACTTCTTGAACCTCAACTTTTTGCATCATCTGACGAGCTATAACTTCAATGTGTTTATCATTGATTTTCACCCCTTGTAGACGATACACGTCTTGAATCTCATTCACGAGGTAATCACTAAGCGCTTCTACACCAAGAACATCAAGAATATCGTGCGGCACCATCGCGCCATCAAGGATTGGGTCTCCAACGCGAACAAAGTCACCTTCCTGAACCGCCATGTGACGACCTTTAGGAACAAGATATTCTGCAGGTTCTTGCGTTGTATCTGTTGGGTTAACAATAATACGGCGTTTAGCTTTATAATCCTTACCAAATTCAACAGTACCTTCAATCTCAGAAATAATCGCAAAGTCCTTCGGACGACGTGCTTCAAACAACTCAGCCACACGAGGTAACCCCCCTGTAATATCACGTGTTTTCGATGTCTCACGCGGAATACGAGCCAAGATATCACCCGCTTTAACTTCCGCACCATTCTCAACAGAGATAATAGCATCTGTCGACATGTGATAATCTGCATCCAGACCGTTAGGCAATGTAAGAACTTTACCTTTAGCATTCATCAAAGAGATACGTGGCTTAAGATCCGAACCTTTAGGTTGTGAACGCCAATCAATAACAATCTTAGATGAAATACCTGTCGCTTCATCTGTTTGATCAGCGACAGAAACGCCATCAACAAGATCATGGAACTGTGCAACACCATCTTTTTCAGTAATAATTGGCATTGTGAATGGGTCCCAATCAGCCATTTTATCGCCAGACTTAACTTTTGCACCATCTTCAACAAGCAAACGCGCGCCATAAGGAACGCGATGTGTCGCACGTTCTTTACCAGAACCATCAATAAGAACGATCTCTGTGTTACGACCCATAACAATCGCCACACCTTCAGAGTTCTTAACAACGTTCTGATTACGCACTTCGACTTTACCGTCAATTGCTGCTTCATAAGCTGATTTCTCAACACTACGTTGAGCCGCACCACCAATGTGGAACGTACGCATTGTAAGTTGAGTACCAGGTTCACCAATAGATTGAGCCGCCATAACACCAACTGCTTCACCCATGTTAACGGCTGTACCACGAGCAAGGTCACGACCATAACAACTTGCACAAACACCATTACGTGTTTCACAAGTAAGCGCTGAACGAACTTTCACGCTATCAATGCCAGCAGTTTCAACCTGCTCAGAAGTCACCTCATCAGCGATTTCACCATCTTTAACAATCACTTCACCCGTTAATGGGTGAAGAATATCACCTTGCGCAGTACGACCAAGCATACGCTCACCTAAGCCAACAACAACATCTGCACCATTCATGACCGCTTCAAGTGTAATACCTTGTTCAGTACCACAGTCTTTTTCTGTAATCACAGCATCTTGAGCAACATCAACAAGACGACGTGTTAGATAACCAGAGTTCGCAGTTTTAAGAGCCGTATCAGCCAAGCCTTTACGCGCACCGTGTGTCGAGTTGAAGTACTCAAGCACAGTCAAACCTTCTTTAAAGTTCGAAATAATCGGCGTTTCGATAATTTCACCAGAAGGTTTAGCCATAAGCCCACGCATACCAGCAAGCTGACGGATCTGAGCAGCAGATCCACGCGCACCAGAGTGCGCCATCATGTAAACTGAGTTCAAACCAACTTCATCAATATTTGAAATGTGGTTCATCATCGCTTCAGCAACGTCATCCGTACATTTCGACCAAATATCGATAACTTTATTGTATTTCTCACCTTTAGTGATCAAGCCGTCAAGATACTGTTGTTCGTACTCACTTGATTTTTCTTTCGCTTCGTCAATAAGCTCTTGTTTCTTCGCAGGAACAATAAGATCTGACTTACCGAATGAAATACCAGAAATACAAGCGTTTCTAAATCCGAGTTTCATCATACGGTCGCAGAAAATAACAGTTTCTTTAGTACCGCAATGACGATAAACAACATCAATCAAGTTTGTTAGCTCTTTTTTCGTCAGAACTTTATTGATTTCATCGAATGGAATTTTCGGATGACGTGGAAGAAGCTCAGATAAGATCATACGCCCTGCTGTTGAATCAACAAGCGTTGTTACCTTATTACCTTCTTCATCAACTGTGTGATAACGACATTTAATTTTTGCATGAATTGATAAGTGACCTTCAGTCATCGCGTGCTGGATTTCACCAGGACCACGGAAGATCATGCCTTCACCTTTTTCGCCATCAAGAGCGATCGTCATATAGTAAAGACCCAAAACGATATCCTGTGAAGGAACAATGATCGGCTTACCATTCGCAGGAGACAAAATGTTGTTTGTTGACATCATCAAGCAACGCGCTTCGAGCTGCGCTTCAATTGACAATGGAACATGAACAGCCATTTGGTCACCATCAAAGTCAGCATTAAAGGCCGTACATACTAATGGATGAAGCTGGATCGCTTTACCTTCAATCAATACCGGTTCAAATGCCTGAATACCAAGACGGTGCAATGTCGGCGCACGGTTAAGCATCACGGGATGTTCGCGGATAACTTCTTCAAGAATATCCCAAACTTCTGGGCGTTCTTTTTCAACCATCTTCTTGGCAGCCTTAACAGTTGTCGCCATGCCATAGATTTCAAGCTTGTGATAGATAAATGGTTTAAATAGCTCAAGTGCCATTTTCTTTGGGATACCACACTGGTGCAGTTTTAGTTCAGGTCCAACAACGATCACAGAACGACCTGAATAATCAACACGTTTACCAAGCAGGTTTTGACGGAAACGACCTTGCTTCCCTTTAAGCATATCTGAAAGTGATTTAAGTGGGCGCTTATTCGCACCAGTAATCACACGGCCACGACGACCATTATCAAATAACGCATCAACGGACTCCTGTAACATACGTTTTTCGTTACGCACGATGATATCAGGTGCGCGAAGCTCCATAAGGCGCTTCAAACGGTTGTTACGGTTAATCACACGACGATACAGGTCATTCAAATCAGATGTCGCAAAACGACCACCATCTAGTGGTACAAGGGGACGAAGTTCTGGCGGAAGCACAGGAACAACATCTAAAATCATCCACTCAGGGCGTGTTCCAGAAGCGATAAATGCCTCGAGAAGCTTAATACGCTTAACAAGTTTCTTACGTTTTGCTTCAGAACCTGTTTCACGAAGATCTTCTTCTGCATTTGCAAGCTCTTCTTCAAGATCAAGATTCATCAAAATTTCTTTGATTGCTTCAGCGCCAATACCAGCACGGAAGTTTTCTTCACCATACTCATCTTGAGCGTCCATGAACTCTTCTTCAGAAAGAAGTTGCATAGGCTTAAGCGGAGTCATGCCTGGCTCAACAACGATATAAGCTTCGAAATAAAGAACTTTCTCAAGCGCTTTCAGCGTCATATCTGTCATCAACCCCATACGTGATGGAAGTGATTTCAAGAACCAGATGTGCGCCACAGGAGAAGCCAACTCAATGTGACCCATACGCTCACGACGCACTTTAGTCAACGTGACTTCAACACCACATTTTTCACAAATGATTCCTTTGTACTTCATGCGTTTATATTTACCGCAGAGACATTCGTAATCTTTCACAGGGCCAAAAATACGAGCACAAAACAAACCATCACGCTCTGGTTTAAACGTACGATAGTTAATCGTTTCAGGCTTTTTAACTTCACCAAAAGACCAGCTCAGCATCTGCTCTGGTGATGCAATCGCGATGCGAATGCTATCAAAGCTTTGCGTGCCTTGCGGTTGTCCGAAAAGGTTCATTAGTTCGTTCATTTTAGCTACCTTCTTTTATAATCTTTATCTTTTTAAATTATACTAAGATCCCCGCCACTAAAGGCAGGGATAACAAATTAGTTATTTTGCTCTGACTTTTTCATGTCAACGTTTAGACCCAACGCCTTCAGCTCTTTCACAAGAACGTTAAAGGATTCTGGCACACCGATTTCGAAATTATCTTCACCACGAACAATCGACTCATATACTTTAGAGCGTCCTGCCACATCATCAGACTTAACGGTAAGCATTTCCTGAAGTGTGTAGGCAGCGCCATATGCTTGCAATGCCCAGACTTCCATCTCACCAAAGCGCTGTCCACCGAACTGAGCCTTACCACCAAGTGGTTGCTGAGTAACAAGTGAGTACGGCCCAATAGAACGAGCGTGGATTTTATCATCCACCAAGTGGTGTAATTTTAACATGTAGATGTACCCAACAGTCACATCACGGTGGAATTTCTCACCCGTACGACCATCAATCAATGTCACCTGACCCGTTGTATTCAGACCCGCTTTTTCAAGAAGCACATCAATGTCTGCCTCGACAGCACCATCAAACACAGGCGTTGCCATTGGAACACCGCCACGAAGGTTTTGCGCCATCTCAACAACTTGATTGTCATTCATCCCATCAACTTTTTTATCAAATTCAGACTTACCATAAGCCGCTTCAAGTTGAACCTTCAGGGTTTTAACCTCATCGCTACTTGGGTTTTTCTGATCATTAAAGCTATCAATAACCTCACCGATTTGCTTACCAAGGCCAGCAGACGCCCAACCAAGATGTGTTTCCAAAATCTGACCCACGTTCATACGCGATGGAACACCAAGAGGGTTCAACACGATATCAACTGGCTGACCATCTTCTGTGTATGGCATATCTTCTTGCGGCATAATACGGGATACCACCCCTTTGTTACCGTGACGACCCGCCATTTTATCACCAGGCTGAAGCTTACGCTTAATCGCAACAAAGACTTTAACCATCTTCATCACACCAGGCATTAGCTCATCACCACGCTGAAGTTTTTCTACTTTGTTTTCAAAACGCTCTTTAATGTCATCAATTGCTTCATCGAAAGTTTTAGAGATTGCTTCTATTTCTTCCATTGTCTTATCGTTTTCAATAACAATCTGACGCCATAGACCGTGCTTAATATCGTTAAGGTGAGAGGATGTAATCTTATCACCTTTCTTAAGGCCACCGTCTTTAAACGCTTTAGCAACTGTTTGACCAACAAGGAGTTCTTCCAAACGACCATAGAAACCAAGCTCAATAATCTTGCGTTCAGCATCACGATCTTTAGCCAATACTTCAATTTCTTCTTGTTCGATCGCCATTGCACGAGAATCTTTATCAACACCGCGGCGGTTAAAGACGCGAACATCAACAACTGTACCTACCGCACCGGAAGGAAGGCGAAGTGATGTATCTTTAACATCTGCCGCTTTCTCACCGAAGATCGCACGAAGAAGTTTTTCTTCTGGTGTCATTGGACTTTCGCCCTTAGGTGTCACCTTACCGATAAGAATATCACCAGGACCAACCTCGGCGCCAATGTGAATAATTCCCGATTCATCAAGATGCTTAAGCGCTTCTTCACCAACGTTTGGAATATCACGTGTAATTTCTTCTGTTCCCAGCTTTGTATCACGCGCCATTACTTCATACTCTTCAATATGAATCGATGTATAAACATCATCACGAACGATACGTTCTGAAAGAAGAATAGAATCTTCAAAGTTGTAACCATTCCATGGCATAAAGGCCACAAGCACGTTACGACCAAGCGCTAACTCACCAAATTGTGTTGACGGACCATCGGCAATAATATCACCCGCTTTAATCTCATCACCGACTTTAACAAGTGGTTTTTGCAAAATACATGTCGATTGGTTAGAACGTTTGAACTTCTTCATGTTATAGATATCAACAACAGCTTCCGAAGCATCAAGCTGCTCTGTCGCACGAATAACGATACGTGTTGCATCAACCTGCACAACATTACCAGCACGCCGTGCTGTGACAGCCGCACCAGAGTCACGTGCTACAGTTGCTTCCATACCTGTACCAACAAGAGGCGCATCTGATTTTAAAAGAGGCACAGCCTGACGCATCATGTTTGATCCCATAAGCGCACGGTTCGCATCATCATTCTCTAGGAACGGAATAAGCGCCGCAGCAACAGAAACCATCTGTTTTGGAGAAACGTCCATGAAGTCAATCTGATCAACTGGAGACATCAAGTTATCACCAGCCTCACGACAAGAAACCAAATTATTCACAAAAGCGCCTTTATCAGAAATCTCCGCATTAGCCTGCGCGATTGTGTACTTAGATTCTTCCATCGCAGACATGTAAACAACCTCGTCAGTCACTTTACCATCAACAACACGGCGATATGGCCCCTCAATAAAACCATACTGGTTAACACGAGAGAATGTCGCTAGAGAGTTAATCAAACCAATATTTGGTCCCTCTGGCGTTTCAATCGGACAAATACGACCATAGTGCGTCGGGTGCACATCACGAACCTCAAAACCGGCACGCTCGCGCGTTAAACCACCTGGCCCAAGCGCTGAAAGACGACGTTTATGCGTGATTTCTGACAATGGGTTTGTTTGGTCCATAAATTGTGACAATTGCGATGAACCAAAGAACTCACGCACAGCTGCTTGTGCAGGCTTAGAGTTAATAAGGTCATGCGGCATATATGTATCAATTTCAACTGATGACATACGCTCACGAATGGCGCGCTCCATACGAAGAAGACCAACGCGGAATTGGTTTTCCATCAATTCACCAACTGAACGAACGCGACGATTACCAAGGTTATCAATATCATCAACTTCACCTTGACCATCTTTAAGGCCATGAACGTAACGAAGGATAGCAAGAAGATCCTCCTTTGTTAGAGTTCCATGATCATCTGGAGATGTAAGGTCAAGACGTGCATTCATTTTCACACGACCAACAGCAGAAAGATCGTAACGCTCTGGGTCAAAGAATAATGAATGGAAAAGAGCAGACGCAGAATCAACTGTCGGCGGTTCACCTGGACGCATAACACGATACATATCAATAAGTGCTTCTTCGCGTGTATCACATTTATCAAGCATCATTGTGTTACGCACATATGGACCAACATTAACGTGATCAATAGCAAGAATTGGTAGTATTTTAATAGAGAAACTATCTAGCTCATCAAGATCCTCTGTTGTGATTTCATGGCCAGCCTCAAAGTAAACTTGTCCTGTTTCGCCATCAAATAAATCTTCAGCCAAATAAGAACCAACAAGCTGTTCATTAGAAACAAGAATGTCTGTAAGACCTTCCTCAACAAGCTTCTTACCTTTACGCGGTGTGATTTTTGAACCTGCTTCTGCAACAACTTTACCGTCTTTTGCATTAACAAGATCATGCGCAAGCTTAACGCCGCGATAACTTTCAGGCTCAAATGGCATCTTCCAGCCATCTTTTTCTTTCTTATAAGATACTGTTTCATAGAATGTCGAAAGGATCTCTTCATTGGACATCCCTTGAACCATCATTTCATCAATCGGTTGATCTTTTTCTTCGCATTCAGCTTTGTATTTAACAGTGCTTTCAGAATCGAGAGCGCGCATAAATGTTGTCACAGGAAGCTTACGACGGCGATCAATACGAACATACATCACATCTTTCGCATCAAATTCAAAATCAAGCCATGAACCACGGTAAGGAATAACACGCGCAGAGAAAAGATATTTACCTGAAACGTGCGTTTTACCACCATCATGATCAAAGAACACACCAGGAGATCTGTGCATTTGCGAAACAATAACACGCTCTGTACCATTCACAACGAATGTACCATTATCCGTCATGAGAGGCATATCCACCATGTAAACATCTTGTTCTTTAATATCACGAATAGAACGAAGGCCTGTATCTTCATCAACATCGAATACAGATAGGCGCAATGTAACACGCAATGGTGCAGAGAAAGTCATACCGCGCTGCTGACATTCCTCAACATCGTATTTAGGTTGCTCTAGCTCATAAGACACATAATCAATTTCAGCTTTATCAGAGAAATCCTTAATAGGGAAAACCTCTGTCAGAACCTTATGAAGCCCTTGCATAGCGCGTTCACCAGCAGGAATATTTGCCTGCAAGAACTGCTCGTAAGAATCTCGTTGCACACCAATAAGATTTGGCATTTCAGCCACTTCACGAATTTGACCGAAAGAACGACGAACACGTTTATAATCCGTGTAGCTTGCCTGATAGTCTGATGTTGATTTTTTAGCTGCTGATGCCATGCCTGATTTCCTTATTTAAATAAAAGTCGTCAATATAAATTGTCTAAATGTATCTCTACACTCCTGCCCCGCAGGAGATTTTGGTGTTATTTTGAGACGTATCCTTACAAAGCACAACGTGCCCTTAAAACCAAAATCGTCTTTAAATTCAAGTAACTTATTGTTTTTATTGTATTTTATAAGCCAAACGTACGAAACGGCGATAAGCCTCAAAGGGCTACCGCCATAAACGTGATCAGTAATTAGCCGAAATAAAAGACAATGTCTACTCCCAAATAAGTTTTCTTTTTCAAAAAGATAAAGGGTGGGACGACCATCGCCCCACCTTTTTAATTATTGAAATAAAAACTATTTGAGTTCGACAGTCGCGCCCGCTTCTTCAAGTTTCTTCTTGATCTCTTCAGCTTCGTCTTTCTTAACGCTCTCTTTAAGATCTTTAGGTGCGCCATCAACCATTTCTTTAGCTTCTTTCAAGCCAAGGCCCGTAATTGCGCGAACCTCTTTAATCACAGCGATTTTGTTACCGCCAGCAGCAGCAAGAACAATTGTGAACTCATCTTTTTCTGCAGCAGCTTCGCCACCAGCAGCAGCAACGGCAACAGGTGCAGCAGCAGCAGCGGCAGTTACGCCCCATTTTTCTTCAAGTGCTTTTGAAAGCTCAGCAGCTTCAAGAACAGTTAGTGCTGATAGATCATCAACGATTTTTTCAATATTTGCAGCCATTTTCTTTTCTCCTTATTAAAATGTCTAA
>PANS01000038.1 GCA_002708415.1 Micavibrio sp.
AGACCCAACGCAGAGTCAATAATATGATTGTGAACCTCCATAGAAGATTTTTCTGTTTTTGTCCTCATTGATATTAGTACAGAAGAAACAAGTTCACTCACATTAATATTCGTTTCACTTAAAGAGCGCTCGCTCGCATCAATGCGCGATACATCCAAAATTTCATTAATCACCTTAAGAAGATCATTACCACTGCCGTAAATACTATTTGCATACTCCACATATTTAGGCTCTGCAATATCACCAAAAGCTTGCGATTTAATAATTTCAGAAAAACCGATGATAGAGTTAAGCGGCGTACGCAGCTCATGACTCATATTTGCCAAAAATTCAGATTTTGATCTGTTTGCTAAATCAGATTCAATTTTTGCTTCGCGAAGTGCTATTTCCGCCTTCTTCCTCTGATCAATGTCTTCCATACTACCTTCATAGAAGATCAAATTATCTTCATCATCATAAACAGGCCTTATATGTTCATTTGCCCAAGAGATTGTGCCATCTTTCCTTTTAATTTGAATTTCTGTAACCTTTGCCTTCTTTGAAGAAACAACTTCTCTAAGAATTTTTTCGCGCGCCGCTGGATCGACATAAACCTCATCTGTAACATTCAAGATATCTCGCAAAATATCTTCTGGGCGGTCATACCCCAATATTTTCGCTAGCGCCGCATTAGCGCTTAAAAATTGCCCTTCTGGTGTTACCTGATAAATACCCGAAGCCGCGTTTTCAACGATTGCTCTATATTTCTTCTCAGCCTCACTAAGAGCACGTTCTGCACGGCGACGTTCTTCAACATCAGTAATCGTTCCAACAATACGAAGGTCTTTATTTTCATCTTGGCGTATCATAGAGATTGTAAGCTCAACAGACCTAAAAGTGCCATCGGATGTTCTAAGGCGTGTATAAGCGCGATAAGGTTTTTTCTGCCCTTTTACAAGCTGATAAAAATTATCCCTCTGCTCTTCTTGGTCTTGATAATACAATAAATCGAATAAATTTCGGCCAACTGACTGATCTAAATCAAACCCTGTCACCTTCTTCCATGTGTCATTTAAAAAGACAATTTTTTCATCAACAGAAAGTTCAAAGATAATATCACTCACAGCATTGATGATTGCGCTATTATCACGTGAAGCTTTTTGTATCACCTGACTCAAACGTTCTCTTTCCGACATTTGTTGGCTAAGTTCATAATTCTTATGAGCAAGCTCCTTATTCATGTCAGATAGTTTAATTGATTGTCTTTGATTATTACGAACATACATTGTTCCAATAAGGGTAAGCGTGATACCAAAAAGAAGCATAAGAAGAGGTATTTTACGCAGAAAATTATCCCGCGCTCCAACCTGCATAGTAACTTGCACCTCAACAGGAAAATCTGATAATTTAATAGAAAAATTATTTGGCACTTGCCCACCAGCATCAAAACCAACCTTCATAAGCTCTGCTTTACGATAAAAATAAAGTGACTTATTTGATGTTGTAGAAAGAAAGTTAATGGTTTGTATTGTTTCTTTATTTTCAATCCATTCAGGTGAAATCAAATGGCCGAAATAACCAAACCCTACAACATAACGATCAGACCAGCTGCCACCATCAACCCCTTCAACTTTTACCTTCAAAAGATAAGGTTCAGAAAAAGCATTATCGTCATTTTCATCTAAAATGCCATTCCACTGAAATCCCCTCAAAAGAATATCTTCTTCCCTCGCTTTAGAAACAACACTTACAATCTTCTTAACCAATTCTGTTTGTTGAATATTTTTCGTAGAAACAAAAATTTCATCCGCAGACCAACCATTAGCGTTACGCTCTAGCAGATAAATACCTTCAAAATATTTAACCCTATCTACCGATTTAGAAATATAATTTTTTAATTTACTAGAATTATAATTATTTGACGTACCCAGAACATAAGATAAAGAATTGAGAACTTCTTCTGCACTTTCATATTCAGTAAGAAGTCGTTCCTGCACCTCTTCTGTTGTTTTTAAAAGACCTTCACGAACAATTTCTTCAATAAAGATACTTAAAGTCGAAAAGGCAACAATTGTTAAAATAAGACCATTAAGAAACACCATGAGCTGCGCCATGTTACTAGACAGCCACCCCGTTCCACCACGAACAGGTTTAGGGGGAGATAGCCCCGGCCTATAATTGTCATTTCCTATAACAGCCATTTATTCTTTTAATAAAATTTGGTTCAATAAATTAGAGCAATACTTAGGATATACACGCGAGAAGATGAGGTATTAGCCCACTCCTCTAATATAACATGCCGTATAATCCTTAATAGAATGCTAATTTATGACACTAAAACAGCAGCTTAATTTGCATATTCACCAATAAATAGGCTTTTCTTGACGTTTTTACGAACTTCTCCTATCGATATAACGCGAAACACAAAGGAAAATAAAAATGACCATTGATTATAATGATTTCTTAAAAGTCGATATTCGTGTTGGGAAAATATTAAAAGCTGAAGAATTTCCTGAAGCCAGAAATCCCGCCTATAAGCTTCAAATCGATTTCGGAGATGAAATAGGTATCAAAAAAACATCTGCGCAAATCACACAAAATTATACTCTAAATGAACTAAACGAAAAGCTTGTTGCCGCTGTCGTCAACTTTCCACCCAAACAGATCGGCCCTTTTATGTCGGAAGTTCTAACTTTGGGTTTTATGGATGAAAACAATCACGTTGTTTTAATATCACCCGATAAAAACGTTCCCTTAGGCGGACGCCTGCATTAAAACAGCTTAAACAGGCAGCTCTATTGTGACACGCAATCCCCCTTGCGGGCTTTCGTTCAAATGGATATCACCGCCATGTGATAAGATAATATCTTGGGCAATATTAAGTCCTAACCCAACACTACCAGAACTCGTATTACGGGATTTATCACCACGATAAAATGGCTTAAACACCTCTTCTCGCTCTGCCTCGGGAATACCCTCACCATTATCATCAATATGAATTTCTACTGTATTTCCTCTGCGCTTCATGGTTATTTCCACCTCATTAGAAAAACGCTTTGCGTTACTTAAAACATTTGTAATACACCGCTCAAATGCAAAGGCTCGAAGTGGCACTACAAAATTTTCACCTTCTGTTTGAATATCCACCTTGAAATTTTTTTTAGAATTCGTTTCCGCGCAACGCGATAACAATAACACTAAATCCGTATCTTGTGTTTCCTCATCCCCTTCACCGCGCGCAAATTGTAAATACGCATCGATCATGCGCTCCATATCATTCAAATCAGCTTTCATAGCCAAAATATCTTTATCCTGCCCCATCATCTCTAGCTGTAATTTCATACGCGTAAGTGGCGTGCGTAAATCATGGGAAACGCCTGCCAACATAGATGTCCGCTGTTGCACCTGCTTGTTAATACGTTCTTTCATATCGAGAAAAGATTGCGCGGCAAGACGTACTTCTTTTGATCCGCTCACCTTAAAAAATGAAACATCACGCCCTTTACCAAACCAGTCAGCCGCCACAGCAAGGCGTTTAATCGGACGGATTTGATTGCGCATAAACAAAACAGCGACAATAAGAAGAACAATAGAAACGCCGCCCATCCATAAAAGAAAGATATAAGCCGTTGATGAAAACAAACGCCGTAATGGAATATCAACGAAAAGAACGCCGCCCTTCACAGCCACTTTAATCATCACCTCTTTATTCTGCATGTTAATCAAAACACGGTGAGGTGACTTTATGCGCGCATTTATTTCTCGTAGCAATGCATCTCCTACAAAAATCCCCCAGCCAGAAAAGGCTTCCTGCTCTTCCCCTAAAGAAGCGCCAGCGCGAAACTGCATATTCAATTCAAGATGTTCGCTATTTAAAGCCTGCAACGCCTCAACAAAAAATTCTACCTTCGCATCAGGATTTTCCATTAAGTCAACCATGACAGCAACTTCTCCAGCCACAGCATAAGCAAGCCTATCCGTAATGCGGTTCCAATGATTATCAAAGAAAACAAAAGCCAAGATAACCTGAATAAGTAGAATGGGAGTCACAAGAATTAAGAATGAACGCGCAAAAAGACCATGCGGTAAAATAGCTTTAAGCCAAGAAAACTTTATAAGGGGAAAAAGCTTCATCGCTAGCTACCCTCTTTCTAATATTTCTGCGCGCAAAAGATAACCCTGCCCACGCACGGTCTGCAAGTATCGTGGGTGATTACTGTTTTCTTCCAGCTTACGGCGCAAGCGCGTTACCTGTACATCAATTGTGCGTTTATTCGGATCCAAATCACATTTTTCTGACAGCCCTTCACGCGCAACAACCTCATCAGGTGTTTGCGATAAAATTTGCAATAAATTTGCCTCAACATTTGTCAGAGAAACTTGCTTATCACCATCAACAAGCTCTGGGTGATCGATATCAAATTCCCAACGACCAATTTTAACGCGCTTAACTTGCTCTTCTTTAACTGTGGGCACACGCTTTAATATTGCATCAATACGCAAAACGAGCTCTCGTGGATCAAACGGTTTTGGCAAGTAATCATCAGCGCCAGCGCTTAATCCTGTAATACGGTCTTCAACCTGCCCCATTGCTGTCAGCAACAATACAGGTACTGCGTTATTTTTTGCACGTAGCCCTTGCGTAAACTCAACACCTGTCTGCCCAGGCATCATTACATCAACAACCAAAATATCGAATATGAAACTCTTCATAATCTCTTGTGCCTCAAACGCATCTTCAGCCTTCATCGCCAAATATCCATGTTCATTTAAATACCGCGATACGAGGTCACGAATACGCTCATCATCATCAATGACAAGCACATTCGGCATTTCGCTAAAATCTTGATTTAGGGCTTCTTTTTTCACGTTCCTAAGATATAATTATATTTTGCGTAAAACAACAAGCTTAATGAAATAAGGACAAAATACATGACAACTGGAGATTTTAGCGACCGCGACGGCTTAATCTGGATGGATGGAGAAATCGTTCCTTGGCGCGATGCAAAGATCCACGTCCTAACGCACGGCCTTCATTATGCTTCATCTGTCTTTGAAGGTGAGCGCGCCTATAACGGTAATATTTTTTTATGTCAGGAACATTCTGAACGCTTCATTCACTCTGCTGATCTCATCGATATGAAGATGCCTTACACAGCGCAGGAATTGAATGATGCAAAATACGCTCTCTTAAAAGCCAATAATCTAACAGATGCTTATATCCGTCCTGTTGCATGGCGCGGTAGTGAACAGCTCGGTATTTCGGCGCAAGAAACAAAAACGCACGTTGCTATCGCTTGTTGGGAATGGCCAAGCTATTTCGGAGATGAAGCCCGCGAGAAAGGGATCAGCCTTCAAGTCGCAAAATGGCACGCCCCTATGCCAAACACAGCAACAACAGCAAGTAAAGCTGCTGGCCTTTACGCAACACACACCATGTCAAAACATACCGCAGAGGCAAACGGCTATACTGATGCCCTTATGCTGGATTATCGTGGCCTTGTTGCCGAATGTACGGGCGCAAATATTTTCATGGTAAAAGATGGTAAAATCAAAACACCAAATCCAGATTGCTTCTTGGACGGCCTTACACGCCAAACCGTTATAAAGCTCGCAGAAGACAACAATATTGCCGTTGATATCTGTCAAATAGAACCCGATGAACTACTCAGCGCTGATGAAATCTTTGTTACTGGGACAGCCGCGGAAGTAACAGCCGTCGGAAAAATTGGCGATATGACGTTTGAAGTAGGCCCTATTACAAGACAGCTACGTGATGCTTATGAATCACTCGTGCGTCAAAAAAAGGCCGTTGCTGCCTAAAACACTAAAATATTTATCCCATTGATTTAATTGTGAAATTAAAGATTTTTCGCAAAAATTTGCGAATTCTTAACCTTTTTCGGTAATATTAAGCATAAATTACATAAGAATGTTTAATAGAGAAAAATGGATTTTGCACAACTATCACAACTGAACGATGAACAAAGGCTAGAACTAGCCGAGTTCTTAGGTCGTGGTGAATTTACAGCGCAAAACCTCCCTTCATTAGAAAGATCGCTTGGTGTATTTAGCTCTGGTCAATCTTTTGGCGCAGCGCAAGGTGGTGACGCCTTATTCGAAGCAGACGCAGAAGGTCCTCTCTCAACATGGGTTGATATGGCACGCCGCGCGGTGAATGGAACGCCTGCAGAAAGTGATAGCGTTAGCGTTCTTGCCATAGTTGGGAGTACCGTTTACGGCGGTGAATTTAATTATGATGGTACGTTATCTGAAAATGAAATTTCGAACTTACGTGATATTTTAGCTGGCCTAGATTCTGGCATGGGCCCGCAAGGTATTAGTACAGCCTTTGCGGATGCTGCGCGTGATGCTGCGCTTGAAGAACTAAGGTTGGCTGAACAAGCTGCATTAGATTATGCGGCGCAAGAACCTTACCGTGCTCTTCAAGCACAAATGAATGCGCTTGGTATACGCGAAGGGGAAATAACAGGTGTTATCACAAGAGAAGATATTATGGCGCTTCGTAACGCAACTGTTGGCGGCGGAGATGCAACAAATAATTTAGACAGCAGAGAATTTGCTCTGACTGTCACACCTGCTGGCGGCAACGCAACCGCAACAATTGCCCGCATCGAAAGTGAAATGTTTGACGATGGAGGAATGGTCATCCCTGAAGGGGCAATGAATGCATTGGAGCATCTTGCTGAAGGAAGAGATTTTTCCAATATTGTTGAAGAAGCTATTACAACAGGAGACCCAGAACTTATCAGTCAAGCACAAGCCATATCTGGCGCAGAAGTTACTGGTGAATGGGATACCGCATCTTTAAACAGTGCAGAAGCATACCTAAGATCACCACAAGGTACAGATGGTTTTCCTGACACATTATATAGCGCGATATCACAAACAAATCCTGACCTTGATCCAGGAATGATTTCCGTTAACGGCGTTATGCGCGCCCTTGAAAATGGTGAAATGAATATGCCATCAGCAGAGCATTTAGAAACTATTACTCAAGGGTTGTCTAGCGCACCTGTAGCAGATCAAATTGCAGAAGTTGCCGCTTGGTTAGCAGAAGATCCGTCAAGACGCACTGAATATGGACAAATGGTTCAAGCTCAACCTGTTTCAGATGAAATAGCAGTGGCTCTAACAGCTCTCCGTGAAGAAGTTAACGCCGAGATAGCTATCCAAGAGACGATTGAAACTGTTGTGGAAACGGGCATTGATGCAATAGCGACAGTAGAAGATATTCCGAGCATGGCCATTGATACAACCGCAGTTGAAACTGCTGCTCTACAAATGGAAGCGGCGCGCATAGAAGGCGATGTTGAAGCTTTTACTGCAGCAGGCCAAACTTATCTTGTTGAAGCAGAGGCGGTTGTTCTAGAAGCAGAAACAACGTTTGTGCAAAACTCTATGGGGGCTTTTCAAACAGCTGGTAACTGGCTAGCTGAAGAGTATCCTGACCAAGCTGCTATTTTAGCATCTGGGGATCCAGAAGCTATCCATGGACTTATTACAAGCATGGATCAAATGGAATTACGTGATTTATTTTACAATAGCAATACGCAACTTGCTGGAATTTTCACTGGCGCTATTCCTGCTCCAGGCTGGCAAGCCGTTGTTGATGCAAGACAGGATCTAGCCGCTATTCGTGAGGAATTAACGCCTGAAGAAACAACTCCTGATGCCACGCCAGAAATAGCACCTGACGCTCCAGCGACAGAAACAGAATTATATTTAAGCTCTCTTCAAGAACGCGGGCTAATGGGTGAAAGTGTAATGCTTACCCGTGAAACACTAGATCCTGCTGACTCAATAGCAGAGTTACAAGCCTACCTTGACGAACTAGACGGAGAAGATGCAGATCGTATTGCAGGAACAACTACATCAGCAGAAGAATTGATGGCAGAAGCAATAGCACTCGCCGAAGGGCCAGGAATTCCTATTAACGGAGATGAAATTCCAGTTGCTGTCGGTGTGTCATGCAACCTTCTACAAGGAGAATTTGCAGGCTGTGCTGCGCCAGCAGAACAATCTGAAAGAGATGAAGAGCTCGAAAATTCCCCTGCAGCAGACGCAACATTACAATCGCGTCGCGACGCAGTCCTCGCAGCACCATCAGCTTAATCTCTAAACATTAAATCTAAATAAAATAATATCGCCATCGGCAACGAGGTATTCTTTACCCTCTTGACGCATTTTACCGGCATCTTTTGCGCCTTGCTCACCGTTATTATTGACAAAATCATCATACGCTATCACTTCGGCCTTAATAAAGCCTTTGGTGAAGTCTGTATGAATGGCACCTGCCGCCTCTGGCGCTTTGGCTTCTTTACGGATAACCCAAGAACGTGCTTCCTTTGGCCCAACAGTAAAGTAATTTTGTAGGCCCAAGAGATCAAAACCAGCTCGGATAATTTTATCAAGACCGGCTTCATCAAGCCCCATCGTTTCTAAGAACCCTTTCTTTTCTTCATCCGTATCAAGCTGCGCGATTTCTGATTCAATAGAGGCACAAATCGTAACGGCCTTTGCACCCTTCTCTGTTGCCATCGCTTCAACCTTGGCTGTCCAATCATTCCCTGTCGCGGCTTCCTCTTCATTCACATTACAGACATAAAGGATCGGTTTAGCCGTTAATAATCCCATCTGCTTTGCCCAACGTTCTTCATCTGGATTTTCTGGTTGAATTTCACGGGCTGGACGCCCTGCATCTAAAACCTCTTTAAAGCGCAGCATAAATTCGTGCTGGCCTTTAAATTCTTTATCGCCGCCTTTTGCTTTACGCGACACGTTATCAATTTGCTTATCGAGGCTTTCCATATCGGCAATCAAAAGCTCTGTCTCAATTGTTTCTGCATCACGGATGGGATCAACGCTACCATCAACATGCGTGATATCACTATCTTCAAAACAACGTAAAACATGAATGATGGCATCCGTCTGACGAATATTACCAAGGAACTGATTACCCAGCCCCTCGCCTTTTGACGCGCCCTTAACAAGGCCCGCAATATCAACAAATTCAAGTTGCGCAGGAATAGTTTTTGCCGATCCGCCAATTTTTGAAATCACATCAAGGCGCGCATCAGGAACGCCAACCTTACCGACGTTTGGCTCAATCGTACAAAATGGGAAATTCGCGGCCTGAGCCGACGCCGTCGCTGTTAAGGCATTAAACAAAGTGGATTTACCAACATTTGGAAGTCCCACAATACCGCAATTCAAATTCATTTATTTGTTCCTCTATTTATCTATTCTTTAAATCTTAAAATCTTCGCTTACGCGTGTACCAAAATCGCTTTTGTTCTCTTCAAATAAAAGCCCCGCGTGACGTGCCACAATATCAACAAAGAACGGCAAATCCTTTTGCTCTTCTTTGGAAAAATCTGAAAGCACATAACCGCTTACACGTTTTTTATCACCCGGATGGCCGATACCTAAACGCACACGCCAATACTCTTTACCGCCTTCGTTGCGGCCTAAGTGATTATCCATCGACTTAATACCGTTATGACCACCACTACCGCCGCCTTGTTTTATCTTAGTCTTAAATGGTGGCAAATCCAGCTCATCATAAAAGACAATAATTTTATCCGACGGAATTTTATAGAACTTCGCGGCCTTACCGACAGACTGGCCAGACTCGTTCATGTAAGTCATCGGTTTTAACAATGCGACTTTCTCATTACCAATGCGGCCTTCCGTCAACTCTCCTTGAAACTTTGATTTAAAAGGCGGCAAGTGGTTATCGCTCGCGATTTGATCCACCGTCATAAAACCAATGTTATGGCGATTTGCTTTATATTTACCCCCTGGATTACCTAGTCCAACCAAAAGCCACATATCTTCGCTCGATTTCTTTTTGAAAATTCCAAACATACCAAAGTTTATAAAACAGAAACAAAAAAGGGCACAAGATTAAATCCGCGCCCTTCTGGATTATATATATCTTTGTTTACTATAGATATAACTCCCAATCGGCCAGAGCCGTCCATGGTGCAGGTGGTCGAGTATCAATACCTTCATCAGGGTGATCAACTGCTGCACTGAAAATTGCATCAATATTACAAGGTGACAAGCCGCCTTCGTGCAATTCAAAACTCTGAACTTCCATCAACATACATTAACAGTACGGAAAAAATAGGGATTTTTCTACAAAAAAAAGAGGACGCTACCATAGCGTCCTCCCTTAAAATTCTTAAATAGGTGAGAAGATTACTCTTTATCGCCTTCAGCTGCTGGAGCATCGCCCTCAGCTGCTTCACCTTCTGCAGTTTCGCCTTCTTCACCCTCTTCGCCTTCGCCCTCTTCAGGTTCATCTTCAATGATGGCACGTGGGGCAGCAATTGCAGCTAGAGCAAAGTCACGATCATCAATCGCAGGTTTTGCACCGTCAGGCATTATCGCGTTGCTGATCTTAATTGAATCTCCAATTTCAAATTCTGTTAGATCAACTTCAATATTCTCTGGAATATTTCTTGCTTTACAAACAATATCAACATCAAAACGCACAACATTCAAGATACCTTTTTCTTTAATACCTGCGCACTCTTCTTGGTTGATGAAGTTCACAGGAACAGAAACCGTAATTGTTGTTCTGTCTGTCACACGTAGGAAATCTACGTGCATCACGTTATCTGTCACAGGATGTAGCTGTGCATCACGTGCAAGAACTTGGTGTTTCTCGCCGTCAACATCAAGATCACACAATGTTGTGAACATGTGACCTTTGTTGTATTCAAGGTTTGTTTCTTTTGTAGGAAGAGCAATTGTAATTGGCTCTTTCTTATCGCCGTAAATTACGGCTGGTGTCTGATTTGATCGACGGATAGCACGGGCGGCCCCCTTACCGGCTCCCTCACGTTTCGTCGCAGACAATGCAAAATGCTTAGTCATAGTTTTTTCCTCATATATAAAATTAAGCTATCCTCCAGGGGTGGCTAGCTATACTGAGTGGGAATAAATAGCAATTTGCAGGGGATTTCAAGGAAATTATTACTGTTTTAGTGCCTTAAATCTCCTATCAAACAGATTTTTCTTATAATTAGGCATAAGGAGTGAAGCCTAGGCATGCTAGGCGAACGACGCATAACGACATTATAAGTAAAATATGAAAGATAGCTTACTTAAACAATGCTGAAACCGAACGCTCTTCGGCAATACGCTTAATCGCTTCCCCGATAAGCGGTGCAACAGATAACTGCCTGATATTCTTAGACTTCTTAACGGCTTCCGTTGTGCAGATACTGTCGGTAATCACAAGGCTTTCAAGAGCCGAGTCCGCTACACGCGCCACCGCGCCGCCTGATAATACGCCGTGCACAACATAGGCATGAACAGAAAGCGCGCCCATTTCTTTGAGCGCACCCGCCGCATTACACAAAGTCCCTGCAGAATCCACAATATCATCAACCATAATACAGTGCTTACCTTTTACATCACCAATAACATTCATCACTTCTGAAACGCCCGCTTTTTCACGGCGCTTATCAATAATCGCCAAATCAACGCCATCGCCAATACGTTTTGCAATCGCACGTGCACGGACAACGCCGCCAACATCGGGAGAGACCATAACAAGGCTATTCACATCATCAAATTTTTCTTCAATATCTGGTGTCAAAACAGGTGAAGCAATAAGATTATCCGTTGGAATATCAAAGAACCCTTGGATTTGGCCCGCATGCAAATCCATTGTTAAAACCCGATCAGCGCCAGCAGATGTCACAAGATTGGCAACAAGTTTCGCTGTAATCGGCGTTCTGCTTCCTGTTTTTCTATCCTGACGCGCATAACCGAAATATGGGATAACTGCTGTAATACGGCGTGCTGATCCACGGCGCAAGGCATCAATGGAGATAAGAAGCTCCATTAAATTGTCATTCGTCGGAGAAGATGTCGATTGAATAACAAAAACATCTTCGCCGCGGACATTTTCTTGAATTTCAACAAACACTTCCATGTCTGAGAAACGGCGCATACTGGCTTTTGTTAAGGGAATATCAAGGTAAGCAGAAATCGCTTCTGCGAGAGGTCGGTTGGAGTTACCGGCAATAATTTTCATTTTTTAGGTCTCTTTTTACAGTAAGGCCAATATTTTTTGTATGCTCGGACTATAGAAAATAATCTTGGCGAAAATCAATACATGATTGTGAAAACAAGTGAAGTTTTCCCACCAATTTCAATTTTTAATACAAATAGCCGAAATCTGACGTCCATAATCAGGTTCTTGTGCGTGCGTTGTACGGCGATAACTGAAATAGCGTTCCTCATCGGCGAAAGTATCCGCGCCCGTTATGCTCACATGCTTTACTCCAACCTTAGCCAAACGTAGAGCAATGTAACCTGGAAGATCAAACATAAGATGCCTCTCTTTTTGGGCTGCCTTAAAGAAATGCTCATTTGCCTCATCCTGCTCAAGAAACGGCGCTTCAAACCCCAAGGACACTTCATACGACTTTGGGCCAATACACGGCCCTATCGCCGCCCTTATCGTCTCTAGGATAGCACCACGCTCAATCATCATTTTAACCGTTGCCTCACATATCCCCTTTAGTGCACCACCCCACCCCGCATGCGCCGCGCCAATAACAGGCGTACCATCGGTTTTCTTACCCGCAAATAAGACAGGGCCACAATCAGCCGTCAAAACTCCGATAACGAGGCCAGCCTCATCCGTCACTAAAGCATCCCCTTTCGGTTTAACATCACCGTCAAAAGGCTTATCGACATAAAAACAATCAGCACTATGCACCTGATGAATTGTCACAAGATTTTCTTTATGCGTTGATAAAGCTACAGCCACACGCGCTCTATTCTTTTGAACAGCTATCATGTCATCGTTTGAACCCACGCCACAGTTTAAGCTATCATAAAGCCCCGTGCTTACGCCGCCACGTCGCCCAAAAAAGCCATGCTTAATATTCGTATTAAAATTTAGTAAGCTCTTATCTTCAACTTCAATCATTTTAAAATCCTGCCCTAAAAACCCGCCAAGTCAATGTTGGGATCAGAGGTAAATGCAATAACCTTAAATAAATCACCCATTTCATCCTTACCAATTAGGCGATTAAGCTCTGCGTCGATACTGCAACTCACCCCTTTTGTCGCATGACGCTTCAGAATTTCGGCCCTATGCTCGATTCCCAAGCTCGTCAAGTAATCACTTTGTGACACAGGGCCATGAACCACGACATTTTTAGACAAAGCATAGTCCGCTAAATCCGAAAAGTTAATGTGATACGTTAAGTCATTTTCTCCCGGTGCCGCAAAGATATCAGAGAATTGGTGCTTTTTAACCGCTTGCAAGGTGTCACCGCCTTGATATGCACCAGCACTCTTAAACCCATAATCAATCCAAAGGATACTACCACCTTGTTTTAAAATAATTTTTATTAAATCATCACTGATCTTTCTTTGTTCAAGTGACACTTCAAAAACATCACCCAAATTAGGTTTAAAAAGCGTCTGCGGCAGTGCTTTTTCAAGCTGTGAACGCCCTAAATACTCACACTCTTCATATAAACGAAACGTGTCGTTTTCATCAATTTTTACAAATTTTCTGGCCCAACCAGCATCAGTGAACACTAATTGATCCACAGGAAGGGCATCCAAAAACTCATTCCCTATCACCAAGACAGGAAAGTTAAAATCAACAGATTCGATGCATGAACTCCATTGTGGGGCATTTTTAAGATCATGAACCTGCAAAGAATATTCCTGCGCTTTTTGTAAAATAGGGCTCATTTCAACTATATGTACATGAACAGCTTCTAAGAAAGCTGGAAGAACTTTTGCCACGCGTAAAATATCGCTCATCAATGTACCACGCCCTGCTCCCATCTCTAATAAGATAAAGTCCGAGGGGCTTCCCATCTTCTGCCATGTATCCATAAGCCAAGCGCCAACCATCTCACCAAACATCTGGCTAATTTCAGGCGCAGTAATAAAGTCTCCCGCCTGACCAAATGGATCACGCGTCATGTAATAACCATGCTTAGAATGCCCCAAACACAGGCCCATATACTCGGATAAGGGCATCGGCCCCTCATCTTTAATCTTCTGACGGATAATTTTGGCTAATGGCGTATCGCTCATAGACTTACGATACCTGACGGCCTTTCGACAGGCTATAGCTAAACACAGCAATACCAAGCAAGAACATCGGCAGGCTTAGCACCTGCCCCATTGAAAATTCCGCGGCGACAAAGCCTAAATGGAAATCAGGCTCACGCACAAATTCGACCATAAAACGGCTAAGGGCATAACCACATAAGAACACACCCGTAATAATTCCCGGACGCACCCGCACCCATGGACGGTGAATAAGCACCAATAAGATAACAAACAGAACAAGCCCTTCAAGAAAAGCCTCGTAAAGCTGACTTGGATGACGCGGCTCTGCCCCACCATACGGGAAAACCATACCCCATGGCTTGTCTGTCACACGGCCAAATAGCTCACCGTTTATAAAGTTCGTTATACGGCCAAAGAAAAGTCCTATCGGCACGGCGGCGCATACCATATCTGATAAGCGTAACAGGCTGATTTTCTGATACAGGCTAAAGCCTATAATCGCCGCAATAACGCCTAAAGCACCGCCATGAAACGACATACCGCCCTGCCAAACCTTAAAGATTGCCAGCGGATCGCTCATATAGGTATCAAACTGATAAAACAGCACATAGCCCAAGCGACCACCAAGAATAACGCCCAACACCGCAAACGGGATGAAATTATCAATATCTTCGCGATTGGGGCGGCTATTAGGACTTAAGCCCACCATATAGAGCGCATATTTCCACCCCAACAAAAACCCAGTCAAATACGCCAGCGCGTACCAACGGATATCAAATGGTCCGATAGAAAGAGCGATCGGGTCAATATTAGGAAAATCCAATGCCATATCTACTGTGCCTTATAAATAAGGATCTTCCTTCGCCATGTAATTTTGAACGTAATCTTTTACGCCATCTTCTAATGACGTAAATTCCTTATCATAGCCAGCCTCACGAAGCTTTTTCATTTCTGCCTGCGTATAATATTGATATTTCGGCTTAAGGCTATCGGGCATCTCCATATATTGAATACGCGGCTCGTCGCCAGCTGCCGCAAATGTCGCTTCAGCCAACGCCTTAAAACTCCGCGCCGCTCCTGTTCCAACATTAAACAAGCCAGATTTATCTGGATTCTCATACAGCCAAATCATCACATCCACAATATCCTTCACATAAACAAAATCACGAAGCTGCCCGCCGTCCTCATAATCAGGATGATAAGACTTAAACAACTTCGCCGCTGCGCCAGCACGAACTTGCGGATAGAGCTTACAAATGACACTCATTTGATCCTCTTTATGATATTCATTCGGCCCGTAAACGTTGAAAAACTTAAGTCCTGCCCATTGTGGCGGAATCGGTTCACTCTTGGTCATTAGTACACGCGCCACACGACGATCAAATACATGCTTTGACCAACCATAAGCGTTCAATGGCAGTAATTCTTTTAAGCCTTCACTCGTTTGAACATCATCAAACCCTGCTTGACCATCGCCATAAGTCGCCGCAGAGGAAGCATATATCATACGTTTTTTATGCTTTCCGCACCATTTCCAAAGGCGGCGCGATAGTACAACATTCGTTTCAACAATAATATCCGCATCTCTTTCTGTCGTTGCAGAGATCGCGCCCATGTGAAAAATCGCTTCTATTTTGTCTTTATGTGTCTCTAAATAATCAAAAAGACGATCTGGATGGACAATATCTCGTATCTCACGTTTGGCTATATTGCGCCACTTTTCGCCAGTACCGAGCGTGTCGCAAATAACGATATCGGTACAACCGTGCGCTTCTAGCCCAGCAGCAAGATTTGATCCAATAAAGCCTGTTCCGCCTGTAATAATAATCATAACATCTTCCTTCGATCTTTTATAAAATCTGAATCCTTATATCGCCACATTACACATCTACTGAATAAACCCCAATAAATTTTATTGGTGGATATGTTCGAAGAATCCGCCTTCCCCTGCTTGCCCCGACTCGAAGTGCGATGATATCAATCTTTCAACTAAAGGCTTAAAGGGCGGCATGAAGGATAAATCCGAAATTTTCGATGATATTACAAAACTTGCAGGCGGCGCGGCTGGCACATTAAACAGCATGCGTGTGCAGGTAAAAAACGATATCAAGGCTCGCGTTGAAGAAGTTGCCATGCGCCTAGACCTCGTTCCACGCGAAGATTTAGACCGTGTCGAAGCCTTATTAGAAAAAACAATCAAAGATCAACAAGATTTAATCCAACGTCTAGAGAAACTAGAGAAGAAATAAAGATGCTTAACCAAGAAGAAATCGACCTGTTTATGGATGTCAGCAATCCGCTTGATTGCGTAGAAGAAGTAATGGCTATTCACGATTGGGCGTTTGAACGCTTGAATGAAGATGAGCTTACTGTCGAAGTATCAGGTAAGTTTGGTCATTATACGATGAACTTCCTTTGGCAAGACGGCGTAAGCGCCCTACAGTTTTCTTCCCAGATGGATTTGACTATTCACACTTCTAAAATTGACGATGCTAAAAAGGCAATGAGCGATATTAACGCAAACCTTTGGCTTGGCCATTTTGATATGGACAGCTCTAACCGTCCGAGCTTTCGTCACACAAGCCTCATGCGCGGCATGACTGAAGGATCTGGCGCGCCATATCTCGAAGATATGATTCAAATCGCTTTAGCAGAGTGCGAGCGTTACTATATGGCATTTGATCTGCTTTCAAAAACAACATCACAAGGGAATAATGACTTGACCCTTGCTTTGATGGACGTGTCAGGTATTGCCTAGGCCTTAAACTTTATCAAGGATATCAATAAGATGCCCAACATCCGCCCTCTACATATCGTGCTGGTCGGTTGTGGCAAAATGGGTTCATCCATGATGCAAGGTTGGCTCAAAAACAATCTTATTGAAAGCGCTACTATCCTCGACCCCCATGGTATTTCCGAAGAATTAAAAAGTAGCGATAAGCTCGTCCACGCTCAAACAGCTGCTGACATTGATATGTCTGTCATTGATTTAATTGCTCTGGCGGTAAAACCACAGATTATGAAGGTTGTCTGCAATGATTTGTCACCGCATGTCCCAGAAACAACACCGATACTTTCTATTGTAGCAGGGCAATCTATTGCCAGCATCACCAAATATTTTAAAGAAAATCAACCTGTTATCCGTTCTATGCCCAACACGCCAGCCGCCATTGGCAAGGGTATAACAGCCGCAATTTCGAATCATAGTGTTTCACATGAAACAGAAAAGGCTGTCACAGCCCTTTTGACAAGCTCTGGTGAATTGGTGCGGCTTGACGATGAATCACAAATGGACGCGGTAACCGCTTTATCAGGCTCTGGCCCAGCATATATATTCCATTTAATTGAGGTCATGACACAATCAGGTATCAAGCTTGGTCTTTCTGAAGAACAGGCAATACAGCTTGCCCGTCAAACCGTTATCGGCGCTGCGCACCTAGCTGAAGCGCAAAGTGAAACACCTGCGAGCAACTTACGCGAAAATGTAACGAGTCCTGGTGGTACCACAGCTGCTGCCCTTGAAAAGCTCATGGATGGGCGCCTTCAAGATATCTATGATGAAGCCTTGAGCGCTGCCAAAGCACGCAGTATAGAACTGTCTTAGCTCTTTAAGGTGCGCGGTACCTTTTTAGGCAATGAAATATCTGCACCTCTCAGATATATAGGCTCTACACGCATGTTATCCACAGAGGATGGCCGTTTCGAAACTATATCGCATAGCAAAATAGGGTCAGGTTGGGTCACATTATCAAGCAAAGCCATATCTTTTACGCTAGCCTCCGCAACAAACCGTTCCAAGCAATCTCCGCCGACCATAACACCCTTAATATCAACACTGTCCAATATTTCTTCTGAGCTTGTTGCCATCATATCCGTAATAGCACTATCTTTCTGATTAAAGCCTTGCGCGTAAAAATCCTGTCGCTTGGTCTCTAAAACGATCAATATATCGCCTGTGACACCGATGGATCGATAATGCGTCAACATAAAGTCAAATGTGTTCACACCAACTACAGGCTTATTTAATGCCAACCCCAAAGAGCGCGCGGTTGCCAGACCTAAACGTAAGCCTGTAAACGATCCTGGACCATTTGTACTCGCGATAATGTCGATATCTTTAAACTCAACGCCAGCCTCACCCAGAATATCCTGCACCATTGGTACAAGAAACTTAGCTTGATCGCGCTGAGTTTCGATCTGTTTGGTCAGTCGTTGCCCCTCAGCACCCGTAAACGCAACGTTACAACCCGTCAGCGCGGTATCAAAAGCCAATATATTTTTATTCGTATCAGACATGCGCGCTACCATAGCGTCACGCATTAAAATGCGCTACATCTATCTGATGAAAATTATAATGGTTCTCATACTGCTCGGCCTTATGGCTTCACCAACCTTCGCGCAAAGCCTGCCCGAAGATAAGAGCGCCGCCCGTATTCTCGCTTATTTCAGAGTAGGACAAGAAACCAGCCCTGCGGCAAATGTCACCCTAGAACAATTTGAAACGCACCTTAAAACTCTTAAAAGCAAAAGTGCCCCAACAGCGCTCCTGGATATTATCAGAGCGTGGGAAGGTAACAGCGCTCTACCTGACAAGGCCACGGTAATAACATTTGATAGCGGACATCGCTCTATTTTAACGAAAGCTTTTCCGTTACTAAAAAAATATGGCATTCCCTTTACTGTTTTTATAGCCAGCGATCTCGCCAACATCGGTGCGCCACAATATTTAGATTGGGATGATATAAAAACCTTACGAAAATCTGAACTCGTCACCATCGGGATGCATACAGCTTCCTATCATTCGCTCCAGGATATTGGTACGTTTGAAAAAGAACTTAATACAGCGCGCGCGCGTTTCCGCGAAGAATTAGGCATTGTGCCAACACTATTTAGCTTTCCTATGGGCGAATATAACTCTGCGGCTGTTGATCTCGTCAACGAACAAGGTTTTATCGCATTAGGACAGCATTCTGGTGTTGCCTACACACAAAACACAGTCTTACCGCGTTTCACCATGAATGAATATTACAGTAATGAGACACGTCTCAACATGATCATAAATGCCCTCCCATTACCCGTGACAGATATAAGCCCACACGCCAGCATATCAACAGATCCTAAAAAAGCCCTGACCGCTTTTGGTCTTACTGCCATTCACGGCAACGAAGGCATTACATGTTATGGCTCTGGTGAAGGTATTGATGTCGAAAAAATAAGCCCTCAACGCATTGAAATTAGAACATCTGCACGCATGCTCTCCAAACGCTTACGAATTAATTGCACGCAAAAAATAGATGAAAACAATGTTCGTTGGATGGGTTTTTTATCCGTGCGTTAAGGCAATTAACCCGCCGCTTGACGCACCTCAAGCACTTCAGGCACGTAATGACGCAGCATATTTTCAATACCACTTTTTAGGGTAATAGTTGCGCTTGGGCACCCCGAACAAGCACCACGCATCTGAAGATAGACAACCCCCTCTTCAAAGCGATCAAAAACGATATCTCCACCATCCATAGCCACCATAGGACGCACACGCGTATCAAGGAGTTCTTTAATTTGAGCCGTCAGTTCGTCATCTTCTTCCGCCACGCCTTTATCGCTTGGCGCTTGACCATCTATAAAAAGCTCTTGGCCAATTGTGAAATGCTCCATGATCACCGCCATCACACGCGTTTTAAGCATCGTCCAATCTGCTTTTTCTTCTTTCGTAATCGAAACAAAATCTGAACCAAAGAAAACACCGTCAATATCGCCAAGCTGAAACAACTGCTTTGCGAGTGGCGAAACCAGAGATTGCTCCCTATTTTTAAATTCCGCAACGCCCTCTTCCATAACGGTTTCACCTGGAAGGAACTTTATAGTTAAAGGATTTGGCGTATTTTCGGTCTGTATAAACATGGGAGCGTTTTACTCTCTTAGGCGATCAATTGTCAAATACTACCAGTCAGACCCATTATCATAATCATCATAGGCGTAATTATTATTACGATCATCGCGTTCATACTCATCATCGCCAGAATCAATCAGCGCATCAATCCAACCACGCTCTTCCGCTACATCCGCAAGAGCATTGACCAAAGGTGGTGCAATATAATGAAGTAACGCCGGCAACACTAATAAGATCAAAACAGAAAACTTAATAACCTTAATAAACATCTATAGACTAATTATACCCAATCGTTCCCTTTGGTCCTGTTTGGCTCCAAAAGAATTTGTCTGCTCTTTTCAGGAAATCTGCATAATCTCCCGTTTTACGTTCGTGATAAATCTTCTTAAAATCAATTGATTTAATGATAGAGCGGAAATCATTCTCCCACTTCTCATAAGCGTGATTAAGGCTAGAACACTCAACAACATAAAGTTTATCGTAATATAATGAGGCGAACATCAACCCGCGACGTGTTTGATGAACCGTTCCTTCACGCAATGTCCAAGACCCTTGCGCATAGCTAGCGCGCCAGCGGCCAAGCCCCGCCCCATCAAAAATTTGGTTCAGCGTATATTCATCATAAAGCCCCATATAAGATTTCCAAAAATCAGTACTTATCGCGTCACGTTGTACCGCATCACCGTATTTAGGCGGAAAAATAACATAGCGGCGATCATCCGACACATTAACCTTACACAGCGGTTTTCCTAAGTTATCTGGCGCTTCAATCGTCAAAACAGTATCGGGATTTTGATTACTCTGCTTTTGCCACGTGTCAGGGAACGTCGCCGTCAGGCCGCTATGCGCGTCTTGCCAGAGATAATAATCAGCCTGCGCCGCCGTGGGTATCAAGGTCGGGGCAAACATAAGAGCTATAAAAGAAAGAATCCGTATCATAAAAGAAGTATAACGCGACAGACACATAAGGAAAAGGCTTTAGAGATGTCTATGCCAAGCCGTACCGTATTTTATACGCATTGCAATGCGTTCATCCAAAGTCAATTGCGCTGCTGCCTGTGAATCCCTTAACTGCTCTGATGTAGGAGGAGAACCACCATAATAAGCATCATGATCCCCCCGCATTTCCCAATAAGCAGGGTCAGTTCTATCAAACTGATCTATTAAAAATCCCTGAGCACCATCTAGAGCCATCACACACCTCTTTTTGTTTTTGTAATTTTATTACAATTTTTTGCTTTGTTGCAGAATTATGATCAAAAACACAGGCAAGAGTCTATAATTATTTTCATATTATTGTGAAAATGGCAGAAAAACACCGCTTTCAGACAACCAAAAGCAGTGGATAATATTTTACTATTGTTGAGTAATCCCTAAGACCAAAATCCCATGAGTTTCATCGTCTCATCAACTGTCGGCTGGGCAAGCTCGTTTGCTTTGTCCGCGCCAGCGCGAAGGATAGCATCAATTTCCGCGGGATCAGCCATAAGCTCATTCATACGATTTGTGATCGGGGATAGCTTTTCAACGGCCAAATCCGCCAACGCTGGTTTAAATACACCAAACTGCTGGCCGCCAAATTCCGCCATCACTTGCTCTTTTGTCTGATCTGAAAGTGCGGCGTAAATACCAATGAGATTTGCCACTTCTGGACGTCCTTCGCATTCTTTATCGTTGCTCGGCACAACACCAGCATCCGTTTTAGCTTTCTTGATCTTTTTTGAAATCGTGTCCGCATCATCAGTAAGGTTAATCCGCGTCATATCACTTTCCGCAGATTTACTCATTTTCTGTGTGCCGTCACGTAAAGACATCACCCGTGTTGCCGCCCCTGTGATAACAGGTTCTGGTTGAGGGAAGAACTCTTCTCCGCCATTAAACTTCTCATTAAAACTGCTCGCAATATCACGCGCGAGTTCAAGATGTTGCTTCTGATCATCACCAACAGGAACATGAGTCGCCTTATAAACAAGGATATCCGCCGCCATAAGAATTGGGTAAGAATAAAGCCCAGCAGAAGCGCGCTCTTTATTCTTCCCTGCTTTTTCTTTGAACTGCGTCATGCGATCCAACCACCCCATCGGCGTTGTAGCGGTAAAAAGCCACGCTAATTGAGCGTGCGCAGGAACAGCGCTTTGTGCAAAAATATAGGAACGATCTGGATCAACACCTGCCGCAATATAGGCCGCCGCCGTCTCACGTGTTGAATTCGCAAGCGCCTCACGATTATGCGGCACGGTGATTGCGTGCAAATCAACCACACCATAAAGACACTCATTCGCGCTGCCATTTTCATCTTGCCCCTCGTCTTGTAAAGCTACCCAATTACGAAGCGCTCCAAGATAGTTTCCTAGCTGAAGCCTGTTCGTTGGTTGCATACAAGAGAGAATGCGTTTCATCGTTTATTTCCGTTTCAAATAAGTTTTTAAGTCAGAGAGTTTAAGCGCACCTGTGCCCAAAACGCCTGCACTATAGACAAGAAGCCCTAAGCAAACAAGCCATGCAAGGTGAATTGCCTTGGTCATTTCAGATCCTACCGCCCAATTAAACACAAAGCGATCTGCTACAAATAAAGCCGCACCCATCAAGACGCAAGAAACAATAATCTTAAACAGTGATTTTTTAAACTTATCATCAAACTGCGCCGCTTCATCATGACGGCAAAAATGACGCAGTAAAACAAACTGCAACCACCCCATCAAACCCGTCGATAAAGCAATGCCAACCACGCCAATAAATTGAATTAAAATCAAACTAAAAATGATATTTAAGATGGTTGTTACCACTGAAACTTTAACAGGCGTCACCGTATCTTGTTTTGCCCAATACACACTCGAAAATACCTTTACACCAATATAAGCAGGTAGACCAATCGCATAGGCCATAAGGACTTTCGCTGTTACCACCGTATCCGCCACATCAAAAGCGCCGCGCTCAAATAATGCTTGTATCAACGTATTAGGCATAACAATCAAAGCTGTTGCCGCTGGCAAAGAGAGCAGCAAGCATATTTCCAGCGCACGATTAAATAAATTATTGGCTTGTGCCATATCTTTTTTTGCCAACGCTTTCGATAACATCGGTAATAAAGCTGTTCCCACTGCAATACCAACCATGCCAAGAGGCAACTGATTAAGACGGTCCGCATAATATAAATAAGAGATCGAGCCACTCGTTAAAAGCGAAGCGATGATAAGATCTGCCAGCAAATTAACATGCATGACGCCGGCGCCAATAACACCCGGCCCCATGAGCTTAAAAAGCTTTTTAATATTGCCCGTAAATTCAGGTTTTTTCAGGCGTAAATTGACGCCATGACGTTTAATCCAAAAAAGAAGCCACAGAAATTGCGCTACGCCAGCAGCCAGAACCCCCCAAGCCATAGCATGTCCTGCGCTTTCCAATACTGGCGTTAAACTTACAAGGGCGATAATTATAGCTAAATTAAACAAAATCGGCGCGCCAGCAAAAGGCGCAAACTTATCACGCGCATTCAATACCCCGCCCATTAGCGCCGTTAAAGACATCATTAAAAGATAAGGAAATGTTACACGTGATAATTCAACAGCCGTATCATAACGCACTTCATCGCCGATAAAACCGGGCGCTATTCCGTATATAATGAACGGCATAGCAATCAGCGCAATCAACGTGAACGGCACGAGAAAGAGAAGCATGACGGAAAAAGCGTTTGAGGCAAACAAATCCGCTTGTTCTTCGCCCTCTTTAGCAATTTTTTCTGAATAAAGCGGTACGAACGAGACGCTAAACGCGCCTTCCGCTGTTACACGGCGAAAGAAGTTAGGGAGTTTTAATGCTACAAAGAATGCATCCGCAATCGGCCCCGCGCCCAATATAGCCGCTGTTAAAATATCTCTGATAAATCCTAAAATACGGCTTAAGCCCGTCAGGCCAGCCACCGTTGCCATGGCTTTTAATAACTTCATAGGAGAAAGTTTTACCGTTTAACGGGGTAAAACGCGAGGAATTTGTGGTACAAAAGAAACAACAACATTACTTTCACTTGATGTTGGCTTATTAACAAGAGCTTGCTGCACGGCCATTTGTAAAGGTGTAACATTCCAGCCTGTCCAACCACGAATAACGCTTTCCGCACGAACAACCGAAGAAGGGTTTTCCTCATTAACGTCCATCAATATCTTTTGATCATCCGTATATAAAGGAACTTTATGCTCATCCTGCCAAACCTCATAACGCTTAAACAATGCAAAAACAGGAAGGTCTGAAGCTTTTCGAGCCTTTCTTTGTTCAAATTTAAGAATAGATTGCTGTAACTTTTTATCAAAATCCGCAGGAGATGCTTGCCATGCAATTTGCCTTGTCACTTTCCAAAAAGCATTAGTAGGAGAAGTACATGTGGATCTACAGTAAGCACTCACAGCTTTATCAAAATGCATTCCCATTTTCACAAGTTGCGGTAAAGGCGATCTAGAGAGCTCTAATAAGTTAGTAATTTCAAAGATATAATCTGACACGCCTTCTTAATATTAAATTATGACAAAATTTCAATGAAAAAATGCCGTGACGTAATAAATAGCTGTGGTAAAACACTGTCATGACACAAAACGCATCAGATACGCCCAACAATAAAAACCCAGAAAGCCAATGGTTTGGCGAAAAATCCGTTTCTCCCGACCAAAAAACCGAAAAAGTGATTGAGGTCTTTGATTCCGTTGCCGATAAATACGACATTATGAATGATGTCATGTCGGCAGGTATTCACCGTCTTTGGAAAAATCATTTAATCCGCAAAATAAAACCACGCGCTGGCCTGCATTATCTTGATGTTGCGGGCGGCACGGGGGACATTGCCTTTCGCATCCGTGAAAAAGCTGGAAGGGGCGCAAAAATAACCTTATGCGACCTGAATACCGAAATGCTTTCAGTTGGTCGTGATCGCGCCTTTAACAAAGGTTATCTCGATGATTTTGAATGGGTCACGGGAAATGCCGAGGCACTCCCTCTCCCCGATGAAAGCGTTGATGTCTATACGATAGCCTTTGGCCTACGCAATGTGACCCGAATCGATAACGCCTTAAAAGACGCATATAGGGTTCTTCGCCCAGGCGGACGCTTTTTTTGTTTGGAGTTTTCCCACATGGAAGAACCCGTTATGCAAAAGCTTTATGATGCCTATTCTTTCGCATTCATCCCTAAAATGGGAGAATTGATTACGAACGATAGGGATAGCTACCAGTATCTTGTTGAATCTATTCGAAAAATGCCCACTCAAGAGAGCCTCAAACAACGGGTTACAGAGGCAGGCTTTAGCCGCTCAAGTTATGAAAACTTATCTTTCGGAATAGCCGCAATTCATAGTGGCTTTAAAGCGTAATATTATTACTATTTTCAGTTATATGAAAATAGGGCTTGCAATTTAAACCAGAAAACCCTTTATTAAGTCATCCAAAAGTCAAATTTTGATTGTAAAGACCGCATGAAACGTTTTTAGTGTGCTCTTTAGTAAGACGTGGTGTTGAATTTAAATTTAAAGAAGGAAAACTAAAATGAATAACAACGTAATCAAATCTGTATTTTTCGCAGCTGTTGTATTGGTAGCAGGTATTGTTGCAATGCAAGTTGTATACAATAACGTGGCTGGTTCTGATGCTGAAGGTCTTGCAGGTATTTCTCCTGCTGCTGGTGACATGGCTGGCTCAATCGGCGAAGCTGCTGAAGGCGCTGCAAGCTCAATCACAGAAGCTGCTGGTGAAGCATATGACGCGGCATCAGAAGCTGCGGACACAGCTATTGAAGCAACAACAGAAGCTGCTAGCGATGCGATGGATGCTGCAACAGAAGGCGCAGAAGATGCTGCCGAAGCTGCTTCAGAAATGGCTGAACAAGCAACAGACGCTATTGAAGAAGCAACATCTGCTGCTGAAGAAGCTCCTGCTGCTGGCGATCTAGAAGAAGCGGCACAGGACGCTGCTGAAGAAGCTGCTGAAGGCGCTG
>PANS01000039.1 GCA_002708415.1 Micavibrio sp.
GAGAAATATCAAAAAGAGCATGGCGTGACCACGCTCGACATTGCCAAAGGTTTGATTGAATACGGTATGCACCCGATGACGGTGTACTTCCCGCTTGTGGTCAATGGTGCGATGCTCATTGAGCCTACAGAAACAGAGAGCAAAGCCGAACTAGATCGCTTTATTGCCGTAATGAAAAAACTAGCAAAAGATGCACGTGGCGGCGAGATAGAAAAGCTTAAATTTTCAGAATATCCAATCTCTGCGCCAACGCGTCGCCTTGATGAGGTAAAAGCCGCCCGCGAACCAAAATTAAGGTGGGAAGCGTCATAAATTGAATTTTTCAATCGCTAAGTTCGGAACTGGCGTTCTTTCCACGGTCACTGCATTTTGAACAGTTATAAAACCTCTTTTTATCATGTTTACGCGAGATATTATTTCAGATGCAGCATTGCGAAAACTTTGTGAAATAACGCTATTAAGTAGATCGTCAGAAAATTGGCGTTGTATTTCGTTAAGCTGTTCAAAAAATTCAACAACTTGCATGGTGTCTAAGTAAAGATCGAATTTTTGCCTATTACAATCTATTTTCAATTTCAATAAAGGCTTACCTGTACCATCATTATAAAAATCATCACCGATTTCCCATTCTCCATTGAGAATACATATAGCATCAGAAAACCTTTTGGCCTCTTCTAGCTTATCATCAAAGTAACTCAGAACAGTTAATATTTCTGGCATCAGTCTCGTCGAATGTGAATAAGGATTGTATCTATCTGGTCTAGCCTGAGAATAAATATCTCTTGCTGCAGTATATGTATCGATTAGTTCTATTAAACTATCTCGATTATATGCTTTTGCTATTTGCTGTCCATTTTCACGATGCTCCCAAAAAACTTTCAGCTCTTCATCAAAAACAAACCCTAGAAAATTCTTTATTTCTCTGTGGTCTGGAAGGGTCTCTAACGCTTTTTCCGCGACTTTTTGTGTATGTATTTGAAGGGCGTTTAAAGCTTCAGCAACGTCACTTTCATTTAACCCTTCCATCAAAACAAGATCATTTTGATTAAAAGGAAGCGATTGATTTTTAGTAATTTCTTCTATTTTTCTTAAAACTTGTTTAGCAAACTCTAATCTTTGCTCAAGTGCAGGTATAGGCCTTTCGGCCAATTGTGGTGGAATAGTTCTGTATACTTGCTCTTTCAATTCAGATAGAGACAAACATAAATATTTCCCTTTTCCCGTAAGACTAGATGCCGCTAAGTGAGCCTCTTTCTCAAAGATAACCTTAGGTTCATTTGGGTCAGCAAAAGAATACCCAACCACCATATTTCCGCCAATTGTTCCAAACATGTCAGTAAGCTAGCAAAGTATTTATATTATGTCAACTAAATTAAAATATTTTATTAGCTTCTACAAAATATAAGTCGCGGCTTCCATATCACTCCTAATAATTTTTATATAACCCAATTCTATGATTATGATATAATTACCCCCATGGAATATTTTAAACCCCTCAAAAAAGTTGATGTCACTCCTTTTCTAAAAGAAATAGAAGAAAATGAGGACGCTTGGTTTTTCAACACTGGCCGGCAAGATAAGGTCAAAGTCCAGCGCGAAACACAAACGATTTCATTGCGTAATGCCGTCAAACGCACCGACCTTCATATCAATGAAAATCAAGAAAGTGAGTGGAGTGAACTGGCTCCAAAATTCCCAATAGCGACAAAGTTTATGGAAGAAGTTGCCGAAAAAATGGGCGGCACACTTTCTCGCGCCGTCATTGTCAGGTTGCAACCCAAAGGCAATGTTTATCTTCATATTGATGATGGCGCTTACTACCTTATTCGTCACCGCCTTCATCTTGTTATCAAAAGCGATCAAGGCAGTCTTATGATGTCAGGCGGTGAAAAAATGTTAATGCGCGAAGGTGAGCTTTGGCTATTCGACAACAGACAGCACCATCAGGCGATCAATAACTCCGATAATTGGCGCATACACTTTATTTTTGATGTTCTCCCCAACAAATACAAAGAATTAGCCAAGAACCCGCTTCACCTTGATGAGGTCTCAAAACGCCTTGAAAAAAAGGCTGAACCGAAAGAGCAATAAAAAACTACAAAATATAGGTCGCCGCATCCATGTCACGTACTTCGAGGGTAACAGCGCAATAACCATCCTTGCCCGCAACAGCATCTAATGCCACCTGATGAATAGGCGTTGAATATTGCTTCTTTGTTGCTTCATCGCGCCCTTCTAATAACAACAGCGTAATGTGAACCATCGCTCCATCCACGCCCTTGTCACCAACCACATAATGATCAAGCGCAATAGCACGTGACTTAATACGGGCAGCATCGACACCTTCATTACTTAAGGCTTTATGCATAGCCGCTATCATTGGCTGAATTTCGACCTCTGGCTCTAAATTCGATGAGTATTCTACAATAATATGTGGCATCCTAATATTACTCCGCTTGAATTTTTTCTACTGATCGTTCTTGATGGGTAGTCGTGTCCTCAGGAGAATATATGCCAACCAAATCATCATTCACCCAGAAGTGAACAACAATTGCCACGGCGTAACCAAGCATGATAATAGGAGTCCATTTTAAATGACCGAAGAACGTGTACTGGCCGCGTGCAACCCCCATCAGCGCAACCCCAGCAGCAGATCCAATAGAGAGCATTGACCCTCCCACACCGCAAGTCAGCGTTACAAGAAGCCACTGGAACTGGTCAAGGTCAGGGTTCATACTAAGGATCGCAAACATCACTGGAATATTATCAATAATCGCCGAAGCAAAGCCCATCAGAATATTTGTAACACTAGCGCCTAAACCCCCATACATACTTGTCGAAAGAAGCTCTAAATAGCCAATATAAGTCAAACCGCCAACACTGAAAATCACACCGAAAAAGAACAATAATGTATCCCACTCTGCATTGGCAACTTGCTCTAAAACGTCAAATTGAGGATCTCTTTTCTTCCCGACTTTTCGAATAAAAAATGCTGTGATCATCAATAAACTCATCCCGGTCATCATCCCCATGAAAGGAGGTAATCCTAAGAAGTTTTCAAAACCAACGGCCATAGCAATCGTTGACAGCCCAAGGAATATAATAAACTTTGCACCGCGCTTCATCTTTACCTCTTCTTTTAAAGCCAGAGGTTTGTGCGGCGTAATAAACCAACTCATGATAAAAGCAGGAACAAGAAAACTCGCAAGCGACGGAAAGAATAAAGGAAAGAAATCAACAAATTCAACATGTCCTGCCTGCCAAACCATCAAGGTTGTAATATCACCAAAAGGAGAAAACGCGCCGCCAGCATTGGCCGAATTCACAATATTGATACAAGCAATGGCCACAAATTTAGGGTCATTCGCTCCAACAGCCATCACAACTGCGCCTAGCACCAGCGCCGTTGTCAAGTTATCTGCTATCGGAGAAAGCATAAAGGCAAATATCCCCGTTGCCCAAAAAAGCTGGCGCATATTCATGCCAGCACGGACAAGCTTCGCGCGCAGTGTTCCAAAAACCTGACGTTCTTGCAACGCCGCAATATAGGTCATCGCCGCCAAAAGAAACAAGAAGAGTGTCGCGTATTCTTCAAGACCATGCAGCACAGCTTTACGCACCTGATAATGATCAAGGCCATAACTCGGCGCAATAAAACCAATCGTTACCCAAATAATACCCGCGCCGAGCATAACAGGTTTAGATTTGCGTAAATGTGTTTGCTCTTCAAATAAAACGGCCAAATAAGATAAAAAGAAAACAATCAGCGCAAACATTGCTCCAGGATGCGCGATCATACTAATTTTTTCTGGAACTTCTCCAACGCCATTTCCTGCAAAAACAGGAAGAACCAACAACCCAACCGAGACAAATAAAGCCCCCATCGCGACAAATATATTTTTACTAACAAACGTTGATCTTGAAAACATTACAAAAAGGAACCTTTTTTCTGAAGATAAGTGCAAATATGATTTTGGCAGAGCTACTATTTTTGTCAACTCTGGCCTAGTGTATCGTACATGAAATATCTGTTTTTGCTTATATTTATCTCGCTTGTTGGGTGCAGTCAGAATAACCGAGAGGCAGGCCTTACACCAATGCCCAGTTTTGAAGAACCTGATGATGCGGCAGTTCATGCTGCAATGCAGTCCTATACAAAACAACAAAGCGCCCCGATTAACTCATTATATGACATCGCACGCGTTGATTTAGACCGCGACGGAAAACGTGACGCTCTTGTTTTAATGAAAACGCCTCACACATATTGGTGTGACTGGGGAGGCTGCCCCATGCTTGCCTTTCAAGCGCGCGGCAAGGGATTTAAGTTTATCTCCCGTACAGAGAACGTCCGCGGGCCTGTTTTTGTAAGTCATGATAAATCAAGCGATTGGCGGAAAATCATTACACGCGCATCAGGCACGCATATATCAGATAGAAATGTTGTTCTAACTTTTAACGGACTGACCTACCCGCAAAACACTTTAGGCGCGCCCACTTATGGCGCTGAACCACATTCCAGAATAATGGATAAATTTTTTAGATAGAGCGCTTTAAGCGTTGACGATTTGACGCAAAAATCCAAACATACTCTGACTTTGGATATTGGCCACATTTTTGCATATCCACTGCTCTCCGCTGAGTTCAACCTCTTTCATCGCCTCACGGCTTTCTTCTAAAAGAGTGCGATCCTCATTCGCAAGCTCCTGACTTTCAAGGACAGCTATAATATGTGCTTCTTGTTCGGCTAAGTTGCCATCACACCATGATAGCGCGCGCGCGAGCATAAAAAAGTCACGCTTATCTTGCTTCGTTTCAATTTGAGCAAACATCGCATAAACGTCTTGCGGCGTTTTAAAATCATCCGACATTTGCTTTAACTGATTATCTGAAAATTCGAGGTCTTTGACCTGATTATTAACAAAAGACACTTCGTGCGGCGTGACAATATCATCCGCATGCACCATCGCAATCACTGCGCGCCACATCGCAAAACGGCTGGCATTCATCGCCCTTACATTCTGTTCTGTCATGTCCCAACACCCTTTAAAAACAAGTTCCTATGTATAAGTATACTCCCCTAAAGCTTAACGGGTTCTTACCATGTTTGTCAAAAAACAGAAAAATCCCTTAAACACTTGCTTGAGAGCCAAAAACGCCCTAAAACGCCCCCATGACACAAAATACTGATACCAAGGGGACAATAAGCCCCGTTCACATTATTGGCGGCGGCCTTGCGGGCTCTGAAGCCGCTTGGCAATGCGTACAAATGGGCGTTCCTGTTATTCTTCATGAAATGCGCCCAATGCGTAAAACCGAGGCGCACCAAACCGAAGGTCTAGCAGAGCTTGTTTGCTCAAACTCGTTCCGCTCCGATGATAAAGAAAACAACGCCGTTGGCGTGCTCCACGAAGAAATGCGCATTTGCGGGTCACTCATCATGCGCGAAGGTGATAAAGCGGCCGTCCCTGCTGGCGGCGCGCTGGCTGTTGACCGTGATGTATTTTCCGAAGGCGTCACACAAGCGCTCGAAGATCATCCACTGATTACGATTGAACGCGGCGAAGTTAATGGCCTTCCTCCCGAAGCATGGGATAGCGTTATCGTGTCAACAGGACCACTGACCTCCCCTGACCTTGCCAAGGCTGTACAGAAGCTCGGCGGTGAAGATGAACTCGCCTTCTTTGATGCCATCGCTCCGATCATATATAAGGACAGTATCGATTTCGATACGGCATGGTTTCAGAGCCGATATGATAAGGAAGGACCGGCTGGAACAGGGTCTGATTACATTAACTGTCCAATGAATAAAGAGCAGTATCATGCTTTTATTAAAGCACTTTTAGCCGCCGAAAAAACAGAATTTAAAGAATGGGAAAAAAACACGCCATACTTCGAAGGCTGCATGCCAATTGAGGTGATGGCAAGCCGTGGAGAAAATACGCTACGCTTCGGCCCCATGAAACCAGTTGGCCTGACAAACCCTCATAAACCCGAAGAACATGATGGAAGATCCTACGCCGTGGTGCAATTGCGCCAAGATAATGCCCTTGGTACGCTCTATAATATGGTTGGGTTTCAAACCAAGATGAAATACGGTGCACAAGTGGAAGTATTCCGTATGATTCCTGGCCTAGAAAACGCGGATTTTGCCCGCCTTGGCGGGATACACCGCAATACATTCATCAATTCGCCAAAGCTCCTCAATGAAACGCTTCAGATGAAGGCGCAAAGAAGGCTCAGGTTCGCGGGTCAAATTACTGGCTGTGAAGGATACGTCGAAAGCGCCTCTGTCGGCTTGATGACAGGGCGTTTTGCGGCTTTTGAACGTCTCGGGCTTGATATCAAAATGCCTGCACCGACGACAGCTATGGGGTCACTCTTGAGCCACATTACAGGCGGCGGCAACGCCGACACATTCCAACCGATGAATATTAACTTTGGTCTTTTTCCGCCTTACGAGCTATCCCCTGAGGAAAAGAAAGGTCTTAAAGGCAAAGAGAAAGGCCGTCTAAAAAAACAAATACAGGCGCGCCGTGCGCTGAATGATATCGTTGAGTGGAATGAAGCAAAATTAGCGATTGCTGCTTAAACTTTATTTCAGGATGATCCGTATCCAAATACTTAATGGCTTTAAAGGCATCGGAGCATGAAGCTTCGGATCAAAGACATTAAAGTCGAATTTTGTGAGCCTCCTTTCATAAAGATCAGAAAGACCGTTCATACTGTGGATAAATTTACTTTTTATCAACAACCTATCGTCTCGTAATTCATTTTGATAAATAACGACCTTCTCAATAATTTTTACTAAGCTTTCTTTCTCATTGAAATCGCATATTTTTTCTGGATTTAGATCATATTCACTCAACATATCCTGTGGAATCATCACATGACGCCTCCCCAGCATATATGGGACGGCGCGTAGCGTTCCAAGCAGTGAATAACGTGTTGAAACCGACTTAATCACCTCTTCTTCTTCCGTTTCACCCAAGATCATGAGCGCCAAACGCACCAAAGGCTCATTTGTATAACTGCAATAGTTATACAGCCCCTCTAAATTGGCTGGCGCGACCCCTTCAAGATCAAATTCACGCGCATAGATCAAATTATCGAACAATTCTTTGGGTAAATCATATTGCCTAATCACCTCGGCAAGTGGCGTAACGACCTCGTGTTTACGCGGCTCTGCCCCCTCATAAATCTCTTTAATCGCATCGCGCCACCATTGCAGACGAATAAGGCCGATGGTCGTATCGCTCACGACTTCACGCGTTTTGGCTATTTCGTAATTAAACGCAAATAAAGCCCATAACGCCGCGCGATGTTTTCGCGGCATCAATAAAGAGATCAAGAATCTATCAGGATCGTGTTGACGTATAAGATTTGCGCTATATGTTAGTGTCATGCTTGCCTATAAAGCACGAAGAACACATTTTCTAAAGGATAAAATAATGACATTCACACTTCCTGAACTTCCATATGCCTATGATGCCCTCGATCCCTATATGTCAGCAGAAACATTAGAGTTTCACCATGACAAACACCACCTTGCCTATGTTGATAAAGGAAATGAGCTTATTGCTGGCTCGAACCTTGAAGGTTTGTCTTTAGAAGAAGCCATGGTTGCGGCGCATAAAGATCCTGCAAAAGCAGGCCTATTTAATCAACTTGGTCAGCATTTCAATCACATCCATTTTTGGAACTGGATGGCCCCAAACGGGGGCGGGCAAAAAATGTCTGGAAATTTAGAGAAGAAAATCACTGACGATATTGGTGGTTATGATGCGTTTCGCGCAAAATTTATCGAAGCGGGTATGACACAATTTGGTTCTGGCTGGTGCTGGCTTGCGATGGATAACGCGAGCGGGAAACTAGAGGTTGTGAAAACACAAAATGGTGAAAACCCTGTTGTATTCGGCAAGACGGCGCTACTAGGTTGTGATGTATGGGAACATTCCTATTACATTGACTACCGCAATGCGCGCCCGAAATACCTCGAAGCCTTTGTCGATAACATGATCAACTGGGATTATGTCGGTGAACTTTTCGAAAAAGGCCCAATGGATATTAAAGTTGCCGCTTAAAGCACTTTAAATCACACCTTAATTTAAAAAAGTCGGCATTTGTCGGCTTTTTTTATGGAATTTATTAATTAAATGCTTTAGAACGACGCATTATGTCAAAAATTATCTTTTTTACAGATTTACACCATGGCGGAAATATTATTGCCCCTCCACCACAAGATATATCTATATGGGGGCATGATTGGGGCTTGCCGCTTTTAAGAGCCATGATTAATTATGGTGAAAAAACGCCCGAAACAACAATGATTCACGGCGGTGATGAAGTAACCTTTCTTCATGCTGACACGCTCACAGAAAGAGAAAAAAAGCATTTCTCTCCACGGGATGTCACACAACGCTACCTAAAAAACGCACACCAAATAAAAAATCTTATGTTATCGGCACGCCTTCCCTTTGCCAGAGTAATGGGAAACCACGACCCTATCAGAAATATAGATGAAATGGGGTTTAATAGATTTAGCCACATCTTTAGTAGAAGTGCTCTTCCACACACAGACATCGTTATTTGCCAACCTATTGTTCGGCGAGAAGGAAAGGCTCAATTTGAATATAATGCAGATCATGTAATTGCAACTATTGACGAAGCAACAAATCCAAATTTAATTATTGGGTCTCACTGGGCATTGGATCGAGAGGAACTTGGTATATCAGGCCAAAATGGTTATTCGTACACAGACAACACGGCGCCTATTAGAGATCATATTGAAACCAAATTAAAGCATGGAAAATTACATAGCGTTGTAAGCTTACACGGGCACTCTCATCGTTTCAGGTTGGGACAAAGTGGCCCGATTGATATGTTAACTATGCCATCCATCGTTCAGAATGATAGAACCATGCCCGATTTTCCTTGTGGCTTATTTGCTGAAATAGAAGAAAACTCTGAAACTGGAAAACTCACAATCGCTTATAAAAGAATGATGTTACAAGATAGCGAAGGCGAAAAATACGTTGTGCAAGGTGTTTCAAAAGATACTATCTCTCAATACCAAAGAGGAAGAAAACCTGCTGGGTCAAGAATGCGTTACGGGCGCTAACATCATCGCAACAACACGTCGCCCTTCTGCGACTAAAACATTAAATGTGCGGCACGCGGCGCCCGTATCCATGCAATCAACGATTAGGCCTTGAGCTTGCAAAGCTTGTTGCAAATCCTTTGGCAAAAAAGCCATCTTGGCGCCAGTGCCTAACAAAACAACATCAATTTCATCTTTGGATAGCAGGACACGCTCAAATGCATCAAGGGTTAAATCAGAGAAAATCGAAACACCATCCCAAGGTAAAGTTGTTTCGGGCGTTACAATAACCGCGCCATTATAACTTTGCGCGCTGACCTTAAAGCCTTCTGCAGAATATGTTTGAATGAGTTGAAGTCCTTCACGGACAAGCGGCGTAACGTCCATTACATTCCAGCGAGCTTAATGCCCAAATGTTCAATCGTTTCATAAGTCAGACCATTCATCGCTAAACCATTTTTACGCTGATAGGCTGTTATTGCCTGATTAGTTCTATAACCGTACTCACCATCGACTTTACCTGCATCAAAACCTTTTTTGTTCAAAGCGCTTTGAAGACTCCTTATAACTGCTGGCGTTACATTTGTTTCGCACAAGATACGGCGCCACTCCAAGCGTTCAGCTTCGATCGTTTCTGTGCGCATAATTTTTTCAAACTGTGCTGGAATTATTTTATATTCAGGGCGTTCTGGCGCAACCAAGATACGTTTTTCAATTGTCTTATAAACCGCTGGCTCTTCAACAAGACAAAGGATTTCACCCGTTGTTTGGTTTACTTTTTCTTGTGCGCCGCGACCAGGTTTCCAGACCTGACGCGCCTCTTTAACCAAAACGCGCTCACGTTCGATTTCATATTGCGCCGGAATAATACGTGCCAACACTTTTTGTTCTTCAGAAACCTGAACAGTTTCTTCTGTACCTTGTACTTTTGCTGGAATAAGAACTTTTGCGTAGCACTCACCCGGCTTTGCGTTTGGTGGTAGATCTCCAGCCATGTTCGTTGGCGCCAAAGGTTTCTTTTCTTCCTTCACACGCAATTCTGGCGGCTGAACCATAACTGTATTACTCATAGGTTGGGCAACAGGTTCAATCACTTTTTCAACTGTTTTTGTGACAGGGGCTGGTATTTCTTCTAAAGCTTTTTCAGCAACTTCGGTTTTTACCTTCGTTTCAGTTTTAGCAACAACCTCATCACTCGCCGCCTCAACAGCAGCTTCCATAGATTTAGTCTGCATCTCGGTCACAGGCGTCTTTGCTTTCGCATCGATAACTTGATTAACTTCTTTTTTTACATCAGCAAGTTTTTCTTCTGTTGAAGTCACTTTTTTGGCAGGCACCACCCCACGATTATTGACAACAATATCATCCACCGATCCCCAATGTTCTTTATCAGAAGAACCACAAGCACTTAAAGCAAGAACAGAAAGTCCCAATAAAAGGAATGAATTCGATTTGCGCATAATAATCTCCTTAAGATTTCGAGCGATGCGTTAAATAACTTATCTATTAGAAGGGCTTACCTTCTAAAAATCAATAGTTTTACCTATATTAAGCTTTCTTTTCTTCCTCAGATACCGCTTTCCCGCGCCCCTTATGGACAAGCAAGAGTACAGGAGCCGCCACAAAGATAGAAGAATACGTCCCGATAACAATACCAAAAATCAAGGCGTTTACAAAACCGCGGATCACTTCGCCGCCAAACACCCAAAGCGCAACAAGAGCAAGCATTGTCGTAACCGATGTCATTAAAGTGCGCGATAATGTTTGGTTAATAGACATGTTGCAAATTTCGGCCATTGTCTTTTTCTTATATTTACGCAAATTTTCACGAATACGGTCAAATACAACAACTGTATCATTGATCGAATACCCGGCAATCATCAAAATCGCCGCCACGGTCGAAAGGTTAAATTCCATTTGTGTAAAGGCAAAAAGACCTACTGTCGCCAATGTGTCATGAGCGAGCGCCGCAATCGCGGCCAAGCCAAACTGCCATTCAAATCGAAACCAAATATAAAGTAATATTCCGCCAAGAGAGAAAAGGATCGCATAAAGCCCTTGAATTTTAAGCTCTTTACCAACTTGTGGGCCTACAAATTCAACGCGGCGATAATCAACATTTTCAAACTTTGCATCAAGCAGTGCACGTACCTTACCAATAGCAAGCTCTTGCGCGGCTTGTTCTGTTTGTTCCGCCAAAGGCGTTTGCTCTGGTAGACGAATAAGTAAATCATCTGGCGCACCAAATTCTTGTAAAGAAATAGCGCCCAACTCCAATGTATTTAAGTCATTACGGAGCGCTGCAATATCTGGCGTTTCAGAAACGCGCACTTCAACAAGCGTCCCCCCTGTAAAATCAATCCCAAAATTTGGCCCTTTATTTACAACATAAAAAAGAGATCCAATCAAAACGATTGCTGAAATGATATACGTTACAAAACGCATACTCACAAAATTGATATTTGTTTCTTGAGGGAAAAATCTCATCATAAAATCCTAATTCAATATTCTACTTGTCTGTTATTTATAGAGGCAGCGTCGTTGGACGTTTATTTTTAAGCCAAAGCACAACCATTAAACGCGTCACCATAATGGCAGAGAAGAACGACGTGATGATCCCTATACCCAGTGTCACAGCAAAACCTTTAATCGGGCCTGTACCAAATGAGTAAAGGATCAGCGCGGCAATTAACGTTGTTAAGTTGGAGTCAATAATCGTCCCCATCGCACGTGAATAACCCGCATCTACCGCAGCCATAACAGAACGGCCATTTCTTATTTCTTCTTTAATACGTTCAAAGATCAAAACATTTGCATCAACAGCCATGCCAATGGTCAAAACAATCCCCGCAATACCTGGTAAAGTTAGCGTTGCTTGCAAACCAGAAAGGAGTGCAACAATAAGTGCCATATTAACCAACAAAGCTACATTGGCAAATACACCAAATAAACGATACGTCATCATCATAAAGATAAGAACAAGCGTCATGCCAATGGCGCTTGCGATTTTACCAGCCTCAACAGAGTCTGCTCCCAATGATGGTCCAACGGTACGTTCTTCAATAATATTAAGCGGTGCAGGCAATGCGCCGGCTCTAAGAAGAAGCGCCAAATCATTTGCTTCTTTAACGGAAAAACTTCCTGAAATTTGTCCCGCACCACCACAAATGGCTTCGTTAATACGCGGCGCACTAATAATTTCATTATCCAAAACGATCGCAAATAAACGCCCGACATTCTCTCGACTTAAATCACAAAAACGTTTAGCGCCAAAAGTATTAAAGCGGAAAGAAACGGCAGAGCCTCCCGTTTGATCTGGAGAGTACTGCGCATTCGTAAGCGTATCACCAGTTAATCGTGGCTTACGTTCAACTGCCATTGTTTGACCCGGCGCCTCAACCAGCGGTAAGATCATTGTACCGCCGCGCGATGTACTTCCGTCTGCACTCATATCAACAAGGTGGAAAGCCATCTTCGCCGTCTTACCCAAAAGATCTTTCACACGCTGTGGATCTTCAACGCCTGGAAGTTGTACCAAGATACGATCATCCCCTTGACGTTGAATGATCGGCTCGCGCGTTCCTGTTTCATCAATACGGCGGCGCACAATTTCAATCGATTGCTCAATTGTTTGTATCTGAATTTCTTCGATAGCCTCTTCAGAAAATGTAGCTTCGATCAACGTGTTATTTTTAACCTTAATGAGAAGAGAGCGATCAACATCTTTAATGATCTCTTTCACGCGATCAACATCTTCTGCATTACTTAATGTAATTGTCGCCCCAGTCTTATTATCCTTTAAGCGTTTATAGCGGATTTTTTCTTTACGCAGCTCTGGGCGAAGTGCCGTAACAATACCTTCTGCACGTTCGGAAATTACATTATCCAATTCAACCTGAAGAAGAATGTGCGATCCCCCTTGCAAGTCCAAACCAAGGTTAATTGATTTTGACGGGAAAATACCAGGCAGATTGCTTTCCGCCCAATTACGCGCATCTGCACCAATAAAATTGGGCGTGCTATAGGCAATACCAAGAACACACACAATCAAAATGGTTATAATTTTCCAACGGGCAATATTTATCATATTTAACTTCTTCTCACTTTCGTCATTGCGAGGAGGCCTTGAAACCAGCGCGGCAATCTACACCTTTAGATTGTTTCAGCCTAAAGGCTTTGCAATGACGATATTATTTTATTTCTTTTTTGTCACAGCTTCTTTTTCAGTTTTCGCCTGAATAGATGAACGCATCGCCGTTACTTTTGTTTCACCAAGGTCAATAACGACCTCATCATCACCAGCTGTAATCTTATGGATATTACCAACAAGACCGCCAGCCGTTACAATTTTGTCGCCTTTTTTCAAAGCATCAATCATGTTTTGATGCTCTTTAAAACGTTTTTGCTGAGGACGAATAAGTAGAAAGTAAAACATCACTACAAGAATAGCGATTAGCCCCATATTCCATGCAAAGGCACTTGCCGCGCTTGGTGCTTCTGCTGCTAGAGCTGCTGTCTCGGCACTCACTTCACCAACCATTTGTTCAGCTTGCGCATACGCTTTTGAAATTAACATTATTCACTTCCTTTATTCTTCTGTATCACATTGAAATTGTTGCTTTTGCGGACTATAGCGCCTCATGTGACAAAGGCAAGAACAAGGACACCCCAAAAGTGAATGATTCACAGCTTGCAAAAATAATAATGTTATGTTAAATGGTGCGTATGATTAACCCACTAAAAAATATTGCCGAACGCGTGAAATACAGCCTGCTAGCTGAGGGAGAACACTTAAACCCAACAGGCATAGATAAGCTTATTGAAACCACATTACACCTCTATAGCGCTAGCGATACAAGTGAAACGAACTTAATCCTTCTTTTACAACGCTTTGAACTATGCCAAGACCTTAATGAGCAAGGGTATAATATTCCAAACGACGTTATCACAGCTCTATTTTTTCAAGGCATTTTTCAAGACCCCTCTTTCCCAGCTCGTTTAACAGGAGAGTACAGTGATATAACTGCCGATTTTTACACTGAGATATCGCTTATAAGAGAAGATGCATATGCTGATTTTGTTAATTCCGTAAACGAACTCCTTAGCACAGCAAAAAAAGGCCAAAGAGTATCTGATGATCATAAGTCAGCACTATTACTTGATATCAACAATAGCTTTCTCGCAGGTGAACGTAATGATTATCTTTCAATCGTTGCAGGTATTGCGCGCCGACACTTATCTGAAGGAGTAACACCTGAAAAATATGTAGAAAAACGCACAGAGCATTTACGAGGGATCATCTCACGCAACTTTATATTTCATACAGATCCATTTGGTGATGATTTAGACTTAAATGCTAGGGAAAACATGCGTTGGGAAACAAGCGTTATAGAAGATATTGTTCAATTAGCTGGTCAAATAAAACGTGCGAGTCAGGTATTTTCTCCTAACCATCGTACACACCTATTAACACCTTAAAAACTTATAAATACCTTTGAGGATCCAGCGCCTTCGTGCCTTTACGGATCTCAAAGTGAAGCTGCGGACTATCGACTTGACCGCTTGAACCAACAGTTCCAATAGATTGACCACGTTTCACGGCCGCTCCCTTTTTCACGAGAGATTTACCAAGATGGGCATAGGCGCTCATATACTGATCCGCATGGCGGACAAGAACAAGATTTCCGTAGCCTTCTAAATCATCGCCGACATAAACGACCCGGCCATTTTCTGCCGCGCGCACAGGCGTACCGCGCCCCGCTTTGATATTGATGCCATCATTATGTAGGCCATTCTTCTTCGGGCCATAACTTGATAAAATTTTGCCTTCAACAGGTTGCATAAACTTTCCATTGCCTGAACGCTTTGGCACTTTCTTTAAAAGTCTAGCCTGAGCCGCGCTCGATGTTTTTTGCACTTTCGCTCTTGGTTGAGCTTTTGCTTGCACGCCATTTTGCACAACAGCAGGCTTACTTGACGGCGTAACGACACGGCTCTGCCCTAACACTTCACGTTGCACACTAGACACACTCGCACTTTTTACGGTTGCAATCGGCACTTGGCGTTGTTCCTGTTGAACAGTTGGCGTTGGAAGCCTTAACGTTTGACCTGCGCTTAGACGATAGGGCGCCGTTAAATCATTCATACGAACCAGTTCACTTGGACTGACACTATATGTTCTTGCTATGCCTGCAACGGTATCATCTTCGCGCACTTTATGCTCATTAGGTGGCGGTAATTTCAAACGATAGCCTGTTTTTAAAACATAGGGTTCTGAAATATTATTCAGCGTCACAATCTCTGTAATCGGTAATCTATATTGCTTCGACACATTATAAAGTGTGTCCCCAGCCAAAACAGTATGCGCGCCCGTGCTCCCTGCGCCATTGCTCGCGCCATATTTTACAACAGAAGATTTTGTCGGAGATTGTGCACACGAAGATAGAAACACAACACTCACCCCCGTCATTGCGAGGAGGTTATAAAGCCGACGCGGCAATCTATCGCGCTTAAGCACTCTCACGAACATCCTCATCTTTTGCAACATCGGGAAGAAGCGGCACAAAGCGCACCGGTATCACATCCGAAATAGAGTATGTATCTTCAGATTCTTTTTTATAACGTTTGAGCATTTGACCGCCCGTCCCGCCTTCGCCGCTTCCCACTGGCGCAATCATAATTCCGCCAACAGATAGTTGGTCAAGCAGTTCTGCTGGCGGTTTTTCACGCGCCGCAGCGGTAACAATAATACGATCAAACGGCGCTTGATCTATACCATTAATCTTTGGCCACCCCTTCATCCCATCGGCGCAAATCGCCGTAATGTTACGAATGTTCAAGTCTTTAAAATTCTGCTCTGCAATTTGGTGAAGCGGTTTATGGCGCTCAATCGTATAAACACGGCGACAAAGCTTTGATAGAACGCACGCCTGATAGCCCGTCCCCGTTCCAATCTCTAAAACCTTATGACGATCATTAAGCTCCAGCGCCTCTGTCATTTTAGAAACAACGAATGGCTGACTAATTGTCTGACCAAGGCCAATCGGCACGGCAATATCTTCATAAGCCTGATCCGCCAAAGCTTCAGGAATAAAATGATCACGCGGCACACGTTCCAGCGCGCCCAAAACATCCGTATCCTGTATCCCCTTTGTCCGAAGGTCCATGACAAGCCGAATAGCTTTATTTTGATTTTGAGATAAGGATGCAGTCACGAGAGGTAATCCCTTGAGAATAAAAGAAGTTATACAGATTTAGCCCACAGAACTATGGGAATAAAAACAGTATAACTTCATTCAGATTCAAGGGCAAGAAGCTATAATTTAATTGACATAATATAAAGTAATCAGTTATAACGCCACCATGACAAGCTCTGCGCTACAATGGATATCCAATGCCTACCTAGGCGGTTACTTACGCGCCGCCTTCATTGACTGTCAAAAAGCGGAATATCTGCACCTTGACGACAAAACACCGTTTACAACGGCAAGAGATTTTGCAAAAAGCCTGAGAGAAAGGCGCGTTCCTATCTCGCACTTTCTATACGACCAATCGAAACCAAAATCTTTGCAACCTTTTCTATATAAAGGGGCACAACACCATCGATTTCCAAATCGCAATATGGATTTTGAAGGCGTCATTCCAGATTCGAATAATGAATGGGTTTACCCAAAAGAAACTTATAACGGCTTCACCAACCCTTTTAGCAAAGAGGTTGTTGGCCATGTTGATCGAACCCCCTCGCCCGATCAAAAGTCGCTTTTGCTTTGCGCTGGCTTTACCGCCAGGTGTTGCGTACAGGAAACCGCGATAGGCAGTTTTAAAAAAGCCGCCAATCCAGACAACCATCAAGTTGTTATTGCGCTCAACGCAACAAACTTACATCCCAATTATTACGACCTGTATCAATCAGATTTACTCGCCGCTGCTCCAGAAGAGATAAGACATCAAATAGGCTTTGCCACCACAGGTGAAATTATAAGCGCAATCCACCAAGCCTTCACGCCTTAACCAACAACCTTCTCCACACCACCCATATAGGGCTCATCCAACACTTCACAATAGTTAATGAATTGTTAAAAAACTATTGACTTATGGAAATAGGGATGGTACTATCCTTGAAATTCAATTATTCGGAGATAAAAAATGGCTTCAAACTTAACTTCTCAATTTACATCCGCAGTAAACGTACCGCCAGCAGCCGCAGCTCAACTATCGCGTTCTGTTCAAGAAGTAAAAGCAATTATTGAGCCTCAATCAAGCTCCTTTTGGGCACGCCTTAACCAACAACCTTCTCCACACTACCCATATAGGGTTTGAGAACGTCGGGAACAAAGACGCCGCCATCTTCGGGATCGTAATAATTCTCCATGACGGCAATCAATGTGCGGCCAACGGCAAGGCCAGAGCCATTCAGCGTGTGTAAGAACTGCGTTTTCTTCTCCCCTTCTGGCTTATAACGCGCATTCATCCGGCGCGCCTGAAAATCCCAACAGTTTGAACAGCTAGAAATCTCACGATACATATTCTGCCCCGGCAGCCACACTTCGATATCATAGGTCTTACGCGCACCAAATCCAGTATCACCACTACAAAGTGTTACCACACGATAAGGTAGTTCTAACGCTTGTAAAATACTTTCCGCGCATCCTGTCATGCGCTCATGCTCTGCTTCAGATTCTTCTGGCTTGGTAATAGAAACCATTTCAACCTTATAGAACTGGTGCTGACGGATCATCCCGCGTGTATCACGTCCCGCTGATCCCGCTTCAGACCTAAAACATGGTGTGAAGGCCGTATAACGACGCGGCAAAGTCCCCTCATCAACAATCTCTTGTGCCACAATATTTGTCAGCGGCACTTCTGATGTTGGGATAAGCCAATCACCACGCGTTGTTTTGAACAAATCTTCGCCGAATTTTGGCAATTGTCCTGTGCCATACATTGTTTCATCACGCACCATCAATGGTGGCGACACTTCTGTGTAGCCATTTTTATCCGTTTGCGTGTCCAGCATGAACTGTGCCAAGGCACGCTCCATACGCGCAAGCTTACTATTAAGGACAACAAAACGTGAGCCTGAGAGCTTCGCCGCTGTTTCAAAGTCCATCATGCCCGTACCATCTGGATTTTTAAGCGCTTCACCAATCTCATAATGCTCTTTCGCTGCATTCTTACCGATGCGCGGCTCACCACTTGCTGGCATCCAGTTACGCATTTCAACATTTTCATCTTCATCTGCGCCATCTGGCACATCATCGGCCATAATATTAGGCAGGCCAGCCAAGTGCTGATTAAGGGAATTGGCAACCGTGCGCTCTTTTTCTTCAAGTTCACCCATTTGCGTTTTCAATGCCGCGACTGCATCCATTGCTTCTTGCGCATCACCGCCCGATTTTTTGATCTCTCCGATTTTTTTCGATTCTTCATTACGCTTTGCTTGAAGCTCTTGCAGCTCTGTTTGAACGCCGCGGCGCTCTTCATCCAGCGCTAAAATGGCTGGGCTTTGCGCCTCAAAACCACGACGCGCCATTGCTTTATCGAAATCTTCGGGATTATCCCGTATCATCTTTAGATCATGCATCTTTTCTTGTACCTTTAATTTGCAGTGATATTATCGAGCCATACACTAATCAGGAGTTGCACCTTGCACAAGACCTCAAAGGTAAAAGTTTCTAAAATTTCGGGCGTTTATGAATGCTTTGAGCCAGCCCAAAGCCAGCCCATTATTTTTGACAGCCCCCACAGCGGTACAATCTACCCTGATGATTTCAATTATGCCTGTGACTTTAAAGACTTAGAGCGTGCAGAAGATAAATATGTCGAAGAGCTTTTTAACGCCGCCCCCGATCACGGCGCGAGCTTTTTACACGCGCTTTTCCCGCGTAGTTATCTTGACGTTAATCGCGCCGACGATGACATTGACGAAGAACTCCTGTCAGAGCCTTGGCCAAAAGATGAGCAAGCCATCAACCCAACCAATCGCTCTCACGCAGGAATAGGCCTTATTCGCCGCCTTGTGAAACCAGGTGTGCCCGTGTATGGGGAAAAGCTTTCTCCCGCTGATATCCAAAACCGTATTGAAAAATACTACACCCCCTATCATGAAGCGCTTGAAAATCTAATTAAAACAGCGCATTACAACTTTGGGCAAAGTTACCATATCAACTGCCACTCTATGCCTTCCGCCGTATCAAAGAACAGCTTTACACGCATCAACCCCTTTCAATCGCCAGATTTTGTTTTAGGGGATCGCAACGGAACCAGCTGTGATTTGACCTTTACACACGCCCTTAGAGATTTTTTGAAATCTAAAGGCTACAAAGTAGCAATAAACGACCCCTATAAAGGTGTGGAGCTCGTAGAGCGTTATTCCGCCCCCGCAACAGGACGGCACTCCATCCAAATAGAAATCTGCCGCTCCCTTTACATGAATGAAATAACCTGCCAAAAATCAAAAAATTTCAATAAGTTGCAAAGTGATATTACGGATTTAATTTCATTTATTTCTGACTATGCGAAATCTAATTTAACGGATTTGGCCGCGGATTAAAACAAACATTCTTTCCTTAAGACCTCATCCAACTGATCCATATCCGCTGACACACCAAGGTCTTCAAAACTGGTCACGCCAGCATCACTGATACCACAAGGGACAATGTCGCTAAAATTCGACAAATCGGGATTTAGATTAATTGAAATACCGTGATAGGTCACCCAATGGCGTACACGAACCCCAATGGCAGCGATCTTTGCTTCTTTACATTCTCCCTCATCCTGCTCGCAATGCTCACTTTCCCTCTCCCCACGGGAGAGGGTGTCTTGAACGCGAGTGAAAGACGGGTGAGGGGTTTTAACCCAAATACCCACACGCCCTTCTCGGCGTTCTCCATTGATATCAAATTCAGCCAGTGTGTTAATAATCCATTGTTCCAAATCACAGATATATTTTTTAATATCAGGTGTTTGTTGGCGCTTTTTCAAATCAAGCATTACATAAGCCACACGCTGACCTGGCCCATGATAAGTA
>PANS01000040.1 GCA_002708415.1 Micavibrio sp.
TACACGTGCCTCTTTAGAAAATGCGGGGCACGCCGTATCAAGTTTTTCGGACGGCCTGAGTGCTTATAATGAATTAAAGAAAAATGATAGTTTCGACCTACTCCTGACAGATATTATTATGCCTGGCATGGATGGCTTAGAATTGGCAGAGAAAACCAAAATGCTTACCCCTGATATCAAAATCATGTTCATGACCGGTTTTGCAGGCATGGCATCCGATGACATGCAAGTTATGAGCAAGCCTTTTCACCTCAAAGAACTCTTAATTGAGGTAGAAAAAGCCCTAGAGCAATCATAAATGACTATATAACTGACATTTCCGATTTTTTACTTGCGAGCGCTCCCCCTCAATGTTAGATATTTTCCACCATTGCATTGGTGTGGGCGGTTAGCTCAGTGGTAGAGCACTTGCTCGACACGCAAGGGGTCACAGGTTCAAGTCCCGTACCGCCCACCATTTGCTTTCAACAAATCGGTAGAAAAACGAAAATGACCGAACGAAAAGGCTTCCTCAAAAAATTAAAAATGAAGCGCCCATCAAAAGATGATGTTAAAGGCGGCGGCAAGAAATTGTTCTGGGTCTGGATTGGGTATCAGTGCATCAAGGGAACGCTCACCACGACATTTATTTGGGCCCCGCTGATTTGGCTTTGGCTTCAAGGTAATTCATAAACGCGCCAATATTCTGTCATTGCGAGAAGGCGTAGGCGACGAAGCAATCTTATAATTTTCGGATTGCCGCGCTCCTTTCAGTCGCTCGCAATGACGTTTTTTAATTCCATCTATATAAAAAGCAGATAAAAAAGAAGAAACCCGTAGTCACTTACGTAACTACGGGCTCTGTGGTGGGGAAACTTTTTAAATTCTTTTTTATGCTGCTAAAGTATGGTGATATCCCATTCTGCCATTATCAGCCATAATAGGATTAGTTTCTTCTAATTCCACATAACGATAACCAGAATGTGCATAGCATATAGCTGTTTGTTCTTCAGTAAACTTAACAGAGTTATTAAAAAACAACGTTGTTCCAGATTCAATTTCACGAGTACGCCCAGCAACTTCAAACCTTTTATCATTCTTAAAATGAAAACCGTGCGCCAAAATTCCCGTACTCTCATTAAAATCAACAACAAAATCAACATCGGATGTATCCATTCCAAGATGTTGTTCAATCTCTAGCATATGTTTAGCAAATTCTGTTTGCCCCGCATATGCAGCTTCTACAGATTTTCTATCTTGGTTATGATCATAGGAGGCAATAAAATGTGATCCTTTACGTTGCTGACCTCTAATACCAGACAAGTTCTCTTCAACTGCCGAATACGGCGGCTCCATATCATGACGACCATATGCGTTCATCGGCGTCCCACCAAAGCAAGTACCTACCTCAGTACCAACAACTTTATATTTATGCCTTGTGTCTGGATCAAAAATATCACCAGTAATAATTTCATGATCAGCATTAGGAAGCAGTAACTTCCCTTCTTTCATAGATTGATTTAAAGCAGGTTTAGAAACATCTATATACACTACTTTAGCTACTTCAATACCAGCCACACCAAAAGCACGAACAAGGGCGCCTTCTTTAGACGCAAACTTTGTTCCTGGTCCACGTGATACTAACGTCACCTTCATCGTTTTTGCTGCTTTTAACAGATTAGCCGACATATGAGCACAACGCTCAACAAGAGCCTGCTCCTCCAGTGGAATATAATAACGATCATAAGTACCATTTTCAGCAAGAAACTGATCCCAAAGTTTCATACCGCCATTAGCATATTCAAACGCACCCATATGGCCAGCCTTACGACCCTCAAAAAGCTCTAACCAAGCTCTTTGAAAAGGAGAAACTTTTTGCATAGGAATAACTTTAGCACTGTTCAAAGACGCAACCGCACCCGACAACGTCTCATCCCCCTCTGTTCCTAACAGTTCATGTAAACTCATTATTCTAAATCTCTTTTGCCTGTTTCCATGCAACATTAAAGCGATCTCTAAAATATTGTGTTATAGCGCTATGCCTAATCACAAAAACTTGTACATCTTCTGGCTCAAAAACAATCAATGCCGCCTTATCACCGTACAAATACAGAGGAACGCCTCCAAATTTTTCTTTAGGAATACCTTTATACTGAGCGTATCCCTCACCAACTACGTTAAGATCACCTTCTTCTACTAAAATTCGAAAATTCAAATTTTCAATAGAAGCCATTCTTGCCATGTGAGCATCAGCTTCATCGCCTTCCCACTTCAAAAAATCAGCTTCATTAACATTATTTACACATATCTCGCCGCCATTCTTGACAGCCTCATAGACATCCATAATAAACTCTAAAAAACCAAGCTTACCACTATAGGTATCAACGCCGCTTGTCTTCCATCGTACACCGTCATTATCGGTGAACTCTACACCCTCGCGCTCATAGAACCGCTGTATGTCCGTAAGCCGAGTGCCTGACACATCACTTTGGCCACTTTCTATTTTTGAAAGCGTGTTGGCTGCTATTCCTAAATACTGGGCAACGTGCCCTTGGGATACATCCAGCATCGCTCTCGCGGCTCTCATTTGTGTCGGCGTAATCATGTTTCTTCTTCTTTCCTCACCCGTTAAAAAAATAAGTATTAACGAAAAGTTAACATGAATAATGAGGTCTTTATAGCAGGATATTCTGTCAATGCAAGTGATTTTTTTCATATTCTTAAAAGAAAATTGTCCTTTTGGTGGATAAAAATCACTTTTTTAACTGTTTGTTAACGATTTTCCTTTACTTTGATCGTCATTGAACATATTATGAAAAACATTACGGGAAATAAAATTATGAATATAAACACACAGGCAAATAACATAACCCCAATGTTTAAGCCAGTTTTTGAAGAAAAACAGGATAATATTATGGCTAATAAAGAAAATATCTCAATTTTTGATGTTAAAGAGCTTTACGATGCAGCCTATGAAGCGCAGGAATACGGCGCAGAAGGCGAAACAATGTTTCAAACCTTAATCGCTAAAGCTATTAAAATGGATATGGCATACAGGCAGCAGTTAGCAGAAGATACCAACTTTCGCTACGTTTCACGCCCATCTGCTGTTGCCGATCAAGCCTTCTCATCAAATGAAAGCTCAAAAGTAGCTTAAATATAATAAATAATTATTGTTCCCCAATAAGAATTAAACCCGTAGTGCTTCCCCGCAGCTACGGGTTTTTTCTTGATTTTAGCGCCTTATGAGACACGGCATGGATTTCAATAAAAATTGACATAAATTCGAATAGAAAAAGAGTGAATCCTGCATTCTTTCACGCTATACTGTATAGGTAAGTCTATATATGTGCGGAAATTCCTTTTGCACTTTCTTTTCACTTAATCAGGCATATCATGACAAATACTTATAAAATAATTGCGGCATCCCTTTTAACCTGTCTTATGGTTGCAACAATCAGTTATTCCGCATCGGCTCAAGATAACGCAAAGAAAACAGGTGGTGTTTTTGATCTTCCTGCACAGTCAAATAATAATGGCGCTTCCGATTCCGCCATGACACATCCTATTTTAAACTTAACTCCGGACAAATCAGAACTCTTAACACTTAATAAAGAAGCCGCTAGCGTCATTGTAGGAAACCCAAATCACATTAATGTTATGCTGGATACACCAAACACACTTATTGTTGTACCGCGTGCGGCCGGAGCCAGCCATTTTACAGTCGTTGGCAAGGATGGCTCTATCATTATGCAACGCCACGTTATTGTTGGAGGTGGCGCGAACAAAGAAAATTATGTGCGTATCCGCCGAAGCTGCGGAAACGCTACAGGAAGCCAATCTTGTGAAGAAACAAGCGTTTATTTCTGCCCTGATGTCTGTCACGAAGTCAGTCAAAATCAAACTAATACCAGATCTGGCCGCTGATAAAATCTTTTTATTCTTCTAGCAATCACGTACAATAACAGCCAGAAACATAAAGATTCGAACTTCTTAAATAGGCATCCCTACCATGAATATCAGAACCCTTTTTTTTACTGCTGCCCTTTCGGCGCTTAGTATCAGCTCTCTTGGCCTCAGTGGATGTTCTGGTAATAGTGCACACTCTACTCATAGTAATAGCCCCTATAGCAAAACATCAAACATTGTTGATCGAGCAATTCAAAAAGCATTGGCCGAAGCAAAAAGTGATCAAGAAAGCCTGACTATTCTGGGACAAATGCATACACGTGATCCAAAAAATCAGGCTGTTGCTATTCATTATGCACAAGCCCTTCGCAACGATGAGCAAATCAATCCATCACGACGTGTGTTAGAAAAATTTACTAAGGGCGAAAATAAATCTGCCGAAGCACTTACCGAGCTTTCAATTACCAATATCGCACTCGGTGATTTTAAAACCGCAGAGATGAATGCGCTTGATGCGTTAGAACTATCACCAAACGATGGCCGCGCTTATCTTTCTATGGGCACCGCATTAGATGCCCAAGGTCGTCATGAAGATGCAGAAACAGCCTTTCGTTCAGGTATTAAAAACTGGAAAGGCGACCCTGCTCCTATCCTAAATAACCTTGCCCTCAACCTTGCGTCACAAGGACGCCTTAAACAATCATTGGAAATTCTGCGTAAGGCAAAAAAGATATCTCCACACCGCATGGAAATCGAAAGAAACCTTCGTATCATTTCAACACTACAGGAAACCGCTGGCCCAATGCCACCAGTACCAAAAGTAAAGCCAGAACATTCTACTGCAGAGGAAAACTCTTCTGAAGAGAAAGAAGAAGAAAAAATCGTTAATAAAGACAACTCTGATAAAAAGAAAACATCTAAAGCGCCACTTCCTCCAAAGAAAGCTGGCATAACATCATCTAATAACCTTAATACAAAAGCTAAAATTGACAATACGTCAAAAATTAAAGATGACATTAAAGATGACGTAGAAAAAGAAACCACCAAAAAAGATGCAACAAAAAAGGCGGTTATAAAATACCGCCCTTTGAATGAATAATCTTTAATTGATCAATGTATCTTAACCACCACCAACACCCGCTTGTGATGCCTGAATACCTGCAGGCCCCATAATCACAATAAACAGTGCCGGCAAGAAAAATAAAATCATCGGCACGGTTAATTTAGGCGGTAGTGATGCGGCTTTTTGTTCAGCATTAGACATTCTAATATCTCTTAATTCATCTGACATTACACGTAACGCTTGTGATACAGATGTACCATATTGATCCGCCTGAATAAGGGCCGTAGCAAAGGATTTTCCATGCCCCCCCACACGTTTCCCAAAATCTGAAAGCGCCGCCCTACGATCACTGAGCATAGCCATTTCGGCGCTTAATATACCAAGCTCCTCTGCCAATACTGGAGAGTGCTCTGCCACCTCATCAGCAACACGCTCAACAGTTTGCTCCAAACCAATACCACCCTGAACACAGATAAGCATCATATCAAGAGCATCAGGAAAAGTAATATTGAGTTCTTCCACGCGTTTAATGGCCTGATTTTTTACAATAATGCGCGGCAAGAAAAATCCTGAAAACATCGCTCCAATCATAACCAAAAATACAACAGCATCAGATATTTCTTTATCCGTTTTGGATAACACCAACATCGAAAATAAAACTAAAATAATCGGCAATACAACTTGCGCGCCAATATATATAAGAGGCGCCATAGGGTGACGTATTCCGGCTTGTAATGTTTGCTCACGAATTTTTTCACCCATTTCACCCGCAATTTGCTGAACTTTAAAAAAGGTGGCAACAGAATCTTTTGCAGAAATAGATTTACCTCTATTGTTAACGTTCTCTTTTGCGCTCTCAAATAAGTCTTTTTTCTTTTTCTCAATAATATTTTTGTAATGCTCCTTCTTTTCAGATCTATTGAGCATTGGAAGAACAAATGCTGCAAAAGATGCCGCTGCCGCTAAAGCAGCAACAAACGTAATCATCATTTCACTCGTAATTCCAAACATAATTCAAATATCCAAGTTAAACTTTAAAGTTAATCATCTGGCGCATCACTAATACACCAACGCACATCCAACCAATAGCAAAACCAAGCAAAGCCTTCCCTGTTGGATCAGTAAACAACACTTCAATATACTCTCTGTTAACGAAATAAAGCCCCGTTGCCACAAAAATAGGTAAAGCGCCAATAATCATCGCAGAGGATTTTGCTTCTGATGATAACGCCTGAACCTTACGGCGCAATTTATAACGTGCGCGAATAACGCCTGCTAAATTCTCTAAAACTTCGGAAAGGCTTGATCCTGTTTGCGTCTGAATAGCAATTGCTGTTGCGAACATTTGCACTTCCGTTAACGGAATGCGGCGTGCCGTTTCTAAAACAGCTTCTTCCAAAGGCACACCAATTTTTTGCTGATCAAAAACACGGCCCATTTCTTCACTCAATGGTCCATCATACTCTTTAGCTACCATCTTGATTGCTTCACTAACAGGCATACCAGCTTTCAAGAGGCGACGCATCGATTCCAGCGCATCCGCAAATTCATTCATAAATTTTTTCTGACGCCTTTTAGCTTTTCTTTTCAAAAATATTTTTGGCAAACCAAAAACAGAAATGATAGCAACCGCAATAACTTTAAATGTGCTCCACCCTGCAATAAATACAAAAAAAGTTAAACCACCTGCAATTAACAGCGAAATTATCCAAAACTTCTTAACTGGTGTGTCCATGCCAGCTTGCAAAATAAGATCGGCCATAGTATCGCCACTCTTTTCTTTAGTGTGCTCTTCTTCATCTTTCAGCTTATTTGCTAAATCAAATCTAGCCTGATCTTTATTGTCTAGTTTTTTATTTTTAGAATTTTGTGCGTAATTAGCGCCCTGAACAACGCTCATAAGGCGTTTACGTCTTTGCGACTGTGCGCTTAAAAGGATAATAGAAAATACTGCCCCTATGACAATAAAAATTAAAATAGAAAGAAGGATAGGAAGCATATTTTACCCGTAAGCCTCTTCCATTGCATCAAGAACAAGGTTCTCAACGCCATATTGACGTGCCTTATCCCAGAATTTTGGACGCATACCCGTTGATTTTAATGCTGTAATTAAAGATCCATCTTCTTCTTCGCCAATAAACTCCAACTTAAAAAGATCCTGCATAGTAACAACATCACCTTCCATACCCGTGATCTCAGAGATATGTGTTACTTTACGCGAGCCATCACGAAGACGTTGCACTTGTAAAACAACATTAACAGCAGAAGCAATTTGCTCACGCACCGCAACGGTAGGCAAATTAAGGCCACCCATAGCGATCATATTTTCCATACGAGAAATCGCTTCGCGTGGATTATTCGCATGAACCGTTCCCATTGATCCATCATGGCCTGTATTCATCGCTTGCAATAAATCAAAGGCTTCTGGTCCACGAACCTCACCAACGATAATGCGTTCTGGACGCATACGCAGACAGTTTTTCACAAGATCACGCATTGTAACCTCACCGACACCTTCAAGGTTTGGTGGACGTGTTTCCAAACGCACAACATGGGGCTGTTGAAGTTGTAATTCACAAGCATCTTCACAAGTAATAATACGCTCGCCCTGCTCAATATAACGCGTTAAACAGTTAAGCATTGTTGTTTTACCTGAACCTGTACCGCCAGAGATCAAGCAATTCACACGACAACGCCCAATCGCCATAATCAACTTAGCTGCACTTGGTGTCATTGCACCAAATTCAAGAAGCTTTTCAAGCGTAAGTTTATCTTTAGTAAATTTACGAATAGTCATACACGCGCCATCAACAGCCAAAGGTGGAATAATAACATTCACACGAGAGCCATCTGGTAAACGCGCATCACAAATAGGTGAAGATTCATCCACGCGACGACCAATCGCACCGACAATACGCTGACAAATTGTTGTTAAATGTTGATTATCACGAAACTTCACATTGGATTTTTCAATTTTACCACCCAGTTCGATATAAACAATATCTGGGCCGTTAATCATGATATCGGCAATACCGTCCATCTCGAGGAGTTCTTCAAGAGGGCCAAAGCCAAGCATGTCATTCGCGCACTCTTTAGCTATTTGTCCAAGTTCTGATTTGGTTAAATCAAGATTTCTAAAACGTGCAATTTCTTCAACAGCAGAGTTCACTTCATCGCGCGCTTCTTCTGCCTTCATACGCGCTAAAGCCTTTAAATCAATACCATCGCGCAGATCAAGCCATATACGGTTACGCGCCCGTTGCATCCGCAACGATGTTGCAGAGTTTTCGTCTTCTTCTGATGAAGCCTCTTCCTCCTCATCAATCAATGAAACATCATCGTCCATGGATTTTAGTTTTTTGGGTTTAGATTTCTCCGCTTTAATAGGAGAATCTCCTGATCCAATATCAGGATCATCGTTCAGTGCTGTATCTACTTTTTCACTTGTAACTTCTGGTATAGAAACCGGCTCTGGTTCCATTTTTTCTTTTGAAACTTCAGTAGAGGTTTTTTCTACTTTTTCTTTTTTTACAACTGAAGACGTTTCTCCATCTTTTTTCTTTCCAAACATATTAAAACCGCCTTTATTTCTTAGCCGTTATTTTGTTTAAGAAATTATTGATTGATCCCATAACACCTTCATCTGTACCTTGATTACTTGATACAGACGCTCCTGAAACTACTGATTTTGTTAAAGAGAGAAGTGTATTAATAACATCCTTTCCTTCTTTATCAGAAGATATTTTCTTCCCTTCATTTTCTGAAGTAAAAAACAGTTTCGGATCAAATGAAACAATAGCAGACGGCTTAAATTCCAAAGAAGCTTCAATATCTTTTTTAGAAATTTCTTTCGATGAAAGCGCACCTTCCATATTCACAACCAATTCGATTTTTGCTGCATCTCCACCATGAAGTGTTTTAACTTCTTGTATCAATGTGCGTGCAGCACGCAATGAAGACAAGCTCGGCGTCGTCACAATAAAAACTTGGTGGGCACGTTCTAATACAATTTTTTTAAGAGAGGGAATAGAATTTGACAAATCAGCAATAACAACTGGATAACTCCCCATAACCATATCGAGAAGCTCTTCATATTGCTGCGCGTGAACAGACGGCTCCAACATAGACTCAGCCCCACTAGCAAGAACAGATAATTTATCGTTTGTTTTATGGATCATACGTCCTAAAACGTCCCAATCTTGCGTTGAAGCGGCGCTTACCGCTTCTTGAAGAGTTGTAACAGGATCAAACCCCATATTTACACTCAAAGAAGACCAACCACCGGCTGCATCCATAAGAAAAGTTTTCTTATCTGCATTCTCAGACAAACCATACGCCAAAGCTTGCGTTAAAGACGATGTTCCAACACCGCCTTTTGCACCAATTGTTACAATTAAACGGCTACCGCTAGCACCCAAATTTTCAATAAGAGAGTTTGCAATAACTTCACTTAGAGTTTCTTTTGGAACAGGTTTAACTAAATAATCACTAATACCAATCGAGGTCAAATGACGATAAAGATTGATATCGTTCACGGGTCCAATAACGATCGCATGCGTTCCTTCTGCACACTGAGAAGCTAACGTTTCCAGTTTTGCAACAAAGCTTTCATCCGTTACATCTGTTTCAATGATAACAAGAGAGGGAGATTTTGTTTCTTGGTAGCTTTGAATAGCTGTTTCTACATTACCTTCCTCGACACTAACACTCACACGAGCAAAGCGCCAATCATCAGAAAGCGCTCGCGCAGCCTCCATTGTCTCTTTGTCTTTAATAAAAAGATCAACGCCTGATTCAGGTAATAAAATCGATGTTTCTGTACTCACTTGTCCCTACTTTATTCTTGCCCTTAAAATTTTAATTTATTCAGATCCTATGCTTTCTCTACCAATGATAGTTATAGGATCTCTCGGTGCGCCAGAAGAATATGACTCTACAACATTAGCTTCGCGGCGCCCTCCGCTTTTATTATCTAAGCCACTAACGCCTTCCAAATCTGCTGGTCGAGACACTTGATTTGCAAGCATCATTTCAACACTACAACCAAATTTATATTCGCCAATAAAGCGCGTTGTTTGGTTGTTATCTAAACCAGGCATTACATCACAATCACTCGGCGCTCCAGCATGTACTGAATCAAAAGAAATCATCATTGATGGTTGAGCGCCATCAACTGCCAGCGTTTCAGTAACAACTGTTTTCACGCCCTTACGCGCAAGCTTAAACTTAACTTCTTCCAGTTTTTTAAGTGCGCTCATTGCTGTAAATGTTTTTGATTTAGGGTCAAAAACCATCGTTAATTCTAAAGCGCCGCTTCCCAACCGTTTATAATCATCCGATAATGCCGATAAAATAACATCATTAATTTGATTGACTGGAACTTGTTCCATAACTGTTTGTTTTTTGATTTCTACGCGCGATGTTGTCATCATTGATTTTGTATTTTGTGTGCAGGCTGTCAAAGCCATAACAGAAAGAATAGACAAGATCGCTTTATTTTTCAAAATGTTCATCACCTTTTCCTACTCTATTAAATATCCATAGCCTACCGTTTGGTCGAGCATATTTGTTGGTGCTTTTTTACCGTAAAGTCTGCGAATATTATCTGAAAATATTCCAGCAATACTACTATCGCGACGTTGCTCTGGCTCATAAGGCATTTCCGTATCTTCCGCGCTCATATACGCACCATTAAACGTATCATCACTGACTACAGATGACATTTCTTGAGACGGCGCTATTGTCGATTGATTTTGCGCGAACGGTTCAACGAGATATGGCGTAACCATAACAATTACTTCAGACTCGCTACGCTGAAAACTATCCGATTTTAACAAATCTCCAACAACGGGAATATCACCAACACCAGGAAGTTGTGTTAAGCCCGAAATAGATTCTGACTGTATTAGTCCCGCAATCATCAATGTACCGCCGCTTGGCAATTCAACGGTTGTGTCTGCACGACGGACATTAAATGTTGGTACATTAATACCATTGAGCTGTAAGTTTTGATCAAATGATGTTGTAGAAACCTCTGTATTCAACTGCAAGCTGATACGATCCTTCGACATTACGATAGGGCGAAAATTCAAAGACACGCCAAATGGACGGAATTCATAAACGAGATTACCATTTCGATCAAGAGAGGTTGGAATAGGAAATTCCCCTCCTGCTAAAAAACCTGCTTGTTCACCAGAAATAGACGTCAAATTAGGTTCAGCCAAAGTATTTAAAATACCCTCTTGTTCCAAAGCTCTAGCGATAAGACTCATCGCCCCAAGATCACCAGAACTATACCCTAATGTCCCTGTGGCAAGTTGCACCGGACTAGTTAAACCAAGAGCCGATGAGGTTAAAAAACTGGCAGCTAAATCACCGATGCCGCCACCGCCGTTAGAATTCAATTCCAAGCCCAGATCTTTCAATGCACTCCGTGATGCTTCGACAATCTTAACGCGCAACATAACCTGACGCGCCCCTTGAATACCGAGCATATTAACAATAATATTATCGGCAGCAGTCCCTGTAATTCCTTGAATCTCACCAGCATAATTTGACACAAGTGTCATAATTTTATTGGCAACATCTGGCGTAGACACATCACCCGTTAAAACAATTTGATCTGTTAACGCACGAACCTCAACATTCTCACTTGGATATAATGCATCAATCATCTCTGTTAATTTTTCAACATCCATTTGAACATGAACATTAATCTTTTTAACAATATTTCCTTGCGCATCAAGGGCAATAATATTGGTGTCACCCAATGCAGAACCAACGATATAAAGACGATCTGACTTTACTGCCATAACATCAGCAACACTTGGATCAGCAACGAGAACATCTGCAATATTGCCATTTAAATCGACCATTTCAGCTTTACCGAGCATTAAATTAACCGACGACACCATATCGCGTTTTCCTAAAATATCAGGATTTGACTTTGTTGCTTGTACGCTATGAGTCGGCAACGAAAACGCAATCACCGTAAAAACAAATAAAACTGTTTTTTGTATTTTATTTTTCATCATGATTATTCCTCAATACCTTCCGCCGGAGGGGCTGAAGGTAATCTATATATTGGCGACACAACATCAGCAGGACGCTCCTGAACTGAAAAATCAACACCACCTGTTTCTGCTTTCAAATGACGCGGGCGCACTTCTTCCATAGTAGAACCGCTATATATTCTAACTGCACCACCCGCACCACCTGTCGTCAATTCTGATAAATCCGTTAGAACACGGCTCATATGCACATCTGTCGTCATATTATCATCCACCGCCTCTGGCTCTTTTGCAATTCCACGTGCTGCAAAACTAATATCCCCCATTTCCATGGCAAGAGCTAGCTGTTCTGCCCCCTCTTGCGTCACTTCTAATGTCACGGTTGCCTTTTTAGCTGCTTTTTTCTTCTTTTTCTTTTTACCATCATCCTCACCCTCGCGTGTAACTGATGTATTAGTATCAATAGCAAGGATGCGAACATTCTCTAAAATGGTTTCACTCGCATAGCGGTTAATCAAAGTTCTTACTTCAGGATTTTCACGAGAGTTAACACGGACACGGTAAGTCACAATAACATCAACAATATCCCCAGGTGTAATGAGACGATCTGAAATTATATGCTTACGCACATTAATACCGACAGCCCGCATACCGTGCTCAATCTTAGCTGATAAAAAACCACCTTCTTCCGCAACAACAGCAGACATATGGACAGGTTCGCCTTCTTTTATAGATCGCACTGTTTTTCCAGCGATTGCATCAGCCGCGGTCTGTTCACCATCACGCACTATTGCACCAGGAAAAATTACATTTTCTGGCCATTGCTTCCATTTCAAATCATCAGCTTCAAGCTCATGTCCGACTGAAATATCTTTTGCTGCAACAAGAACAGACTGTAAAATAATATCTTCTTCCTTTTCTTTACCGCCAAAACTCATTTGCACGAGCATTGCAACCAAAATTGCAACAACAAAACCACCAACAAGTACGATTAAAATATTTTTATTCATTATATTTTTCCAGAAAAAGGATCTTTGATTTTCATTATTATTAATAAAGAACAGCCAGACAAATCAGCCAAATAGTAACTTTTTTCAAATATATGCGGCGAATATTAACAAAAGGTAAACGCGCATTTTTTAAAACTTTTAAAAACCCCTTAACCTCCCGACGTTTGAACTAAACTCATAATACCATTTGGCGACAAATACCCTGAGTAAAAGAAGGAAAAAATAGCGCCAACTGCAATAGCAATACCATAAGGAACCTCTTTACCACCTTTTTGCGCTTTATCAATCCAACTACCTTTTATCGGCTTTTTAATAGGCTTATGCTTTGCTAGAGCAAGGGTTGCTACCCCTAAAACTCCGCCGACAATACCCATAAAAAACAAAA
>PANS01000041.1 GCA_002708415.1 Micavibrio sp.
AGGATTCGAACCTCTGGCCTTTGGCTCCGGAAACCAACGCTCTATCCAACTGAGCTAAGGGCGCGTTTTTAAATATTAATATTTTTATAATATACTACTCCATATAGACACGATAGAATAGAACCTTAATAAACAAAAGGCCTAGAATACATGAATACCGCAAGCATCAAAAAAGGAACGATGAGAAACTATACTTTTGATGCTTGGCTTGTTCTTTTTCCTCTTCTTGTCGCCATAATATCTGCAGTCATTTTAATCCTTAACCCAGAATACACGTTTCTAGTCCTAGCGGGCGCCTATTGGATCGGAAGCAACACCCATTCTGCGATGACTTACACCAAAGTCATATGGAATAAATCAACGCGACAAAAATACTATCACTTTATAACTTGGGTTCCACTTCTCATTTTCGCCATATGCATTCTAATAGGAGCATCGACAGGAAGTATCATAATAATATCCGTGTATTACTACGTCCAAATTTTTCATTACGTTCGTCAAAGCTATGGTCTTGGCACCATTTACAAAAAATCCTCCAATGACACTACTCCTAATTGGCTCCATCAAAATACTCTTTATATGTTCCCACTATGGGGGTTACTCATAACGATGCACGATGGCCTTTCATTTATTGGAGACACAGTATATAGCTTCAATATTGGGAAGCATGCGCTACTTCTCATCGGTATGTATACTGCAATAATAAGCTTTTTATGGCTTATCCATCAGGCAAAAAACTACCTCCATAAAACATTTTCTATATGGTATTTCCTATATATTATTTCTCATTACATTGTATTCTATATTGGCTTAATTCATATTAAAGATGACACAATAGGATGGGTCTGCATCTCCTTATGGCACAGTATTCAATATGTATTATTTGTTTGGAACCACTTTCAATATATATCAAAGGAGGATTCCGAAGGAGAGATACAATTTTTAAAATTTGTTTCACAAAACATCTATCTATTAAGTCTATTTGGTTTCATTACCGCAGGATTATTTGTTTATGCGCTTGATATAATGTTTAACGACAAATATATATGGGCTGTTCCAGTATTTTTCGCTATAGCGATGATGTTTAATTTCAATCACTACATTCTTGATGCAATTATCTGGCGCAGACCTAAAAAAACAGCGAAGTAAATCCAATTACGTTCGCTGCTTTGACTAATAGAGTAATATTACTAAGCGGCTTGTTGCTTATTTTGTTGGCAACCCGCTGTAATTTGTTGCTCTGTCTGACCAATATTCGGACGACTTGCGCTTTGCGCTAAATCACCCATTGATACAATACCAACAAGGCGTTTATCACGATTTACCACGGGAAGACGGCGGACTTGAATTTCACCCATGTTGTTGCACACTTCTTCCACGTCTTGATCGTCATAACAATAATACGTCTTTGGTGTCATGATTTCTCGAGCAGGCGTATCAGCAGGGCTTTTTCCTTCCGCAATGCCGCGAATTGCAATATCGCGATCAGTAACCATACCAATCATACGATCATTTTCTGCCAGTGGTATGAAACCACAGTCCATATCGCGCATTTGTTGAGCCACCTGAGAAACAGGAGAATCTGGCTCCATCCACTTAAAGTTTTGAGACATTACATCTTTAATCTGAGTCATAGCATTCCCTTTCATAATTTCTTTTGTGAGTAGAGAGTATGAATAGAAAACCACAAAACCTCCTATAATTCAAGGAAGTGGGATACTTTAGCGTTATGCTACGCTTGTTAATTGTAAGAAAACATCCTCGAGATCACTCTCATCAGTAGAAATATCAGCAACTCTTAAATTCTCTTTTTGTAAAATATCTAATACTTCACCCATACACTGATCTTGTGGTGAATAACGCAAAACAATCGTGCGTCTACCCTCTTTTTCGGGATTAAACTTATCAAGAGCTGATGGAATAGTTTTTACTTCATCAATAAAGCGGAAACGAATTTCTTTATTATCAATACGCGCGAGTAATGTTTCCTTTTCCTCATTCGCAACAATTTGACCATGGTTAATAATTGCAATTTTATCGCAAAGTTCTTCCGCTTCTTCTAAGTAATGTGTTGTTAAAACAACAGTAACACCGCTTTGATTTAACTTCTTCACGTTTTCCCAAAGCATCTTACGAAGCTCTACATCAACGCCAGCTGTTGGTTCATCAAGAACCAAAATAGGCGGCGAGTGTGCAAGCGCTTTAGCCACCATCAAACGGCGTTTCATACCGCCTGATAGAGCACGTGAATAGGCATCCGCTTTGTCAGTAAGCTCTACCATCTCTAGCAACTCATCAGTACGACGTTCTAGTTTAGGCACACCATATAACCCAGCTTGAATATCAAGAAGCTGTTTAGGCGTAAAGAAGGGATCAAAATTGATTTCTTGTGGCACGATACCAATAGCAGACTTTGCGTTCCGTGGATTTTTATCAATATCTAAATCCCAAATATTAATATCACCTGCGCTTTTCATTACAAGACCAGCCAAAATATTAATAATTGTCGACTTACCCGCACCATTTGGCCCTAAAAGACCAAAAATAGAACCACGTGGAATATCAAGGTTAATATCCTTAAGTGCCACCTTCTCAGGCGATTTCCCTGACGCCTTATAGGTCTTGTTCAGATTTTTGATTTCAATGGCATTTTGCATTAGGCAGCCTTTGGCGTTGTCTCATAAGTTGCATTATCCCTTAAGTAAGCCTTAAGCCCACCTTCCGTCAACCATTCTCTAGCAACTTCATCACTTTTTAATTGAACATCCCAATAAGCCAGTGATGCCACCTTAATAATAGCTTCATGCGTTTTACGATTAGATGTATGACCAAGCTTCCCGCGCGATCCTGTAAACACCATATGATCACCATCTTTTAAAACCATCAAATGCTTTTCAGTATTTGTATGTTCATACACCGTAAGGCGCATCTCATAGCCAAGATCAGAAAGTGGTGATCCATCTTTTGTACCCGTCATATGAAAGAGTGGAATGTTAATGCTTGGGTAAACATCATTAGGATCCATATCACCTAAATGCTCTATTGATCCCGGGCTATATAATATCCCTGCTTTGAAACGCTGGTCTCTCAAATCTAAAAGCTCGCCTTGTGCATCAGGAAACTTCATTCCTGCCATCACTTGAGCCGTCAGCGCGCCAAAAGAATGGCCTGACATACCTAACATCGATAAATCAGCATGTAGCGCAATATCAGGATGATCTTCCATCCACGAGCGCAACTGATCTAAAACAAAAGGAATATCCGCATAACGATTTAATGTCACATCACGTGTTATCGTTGTCGCACGAATAATATCCCAAGGATGGCCTTTTTTCCCCTCCCACAAGCTACTATCCGTACCCTCATGCTGCACATGCACCATCACATAGCCATGAGAGGACAAATAACGCGATAGAAACGCAGCACCATCAACAGAACCACCTAAACCATGCGACCATATGATCACAGGAAGGTCAGTCATTGTATGATTAACAGGGTAATAAACCTTAATTTTAACGGGGCGATCACCACGCGCCGTATCAATAAGCGTATCACGTTCAATCATAACCTTATGCGGTTCATAATCAGGGTCTAGCCCGTCTGCCCATAAAGCCGTCATCTTATAGATTATTTCTTACGGAATTGATCAAGTGAAACAACTTCGCCTGTCTTACCATCATCAGAAGAGCCAGCAGGATCATCCGTTCCTGTAGGATCTGTATCATCTGGTTCAAAGTCTGGATCAGCAGTTTCATCCAACGGTTGAAACTGCAGTGCAAAATTTACAGATGGATCAGCAAATATTGTAATAGCCGCCAAGGGAATCTCTAATTTCTCTGGTACGTTATTAAATGATAATGTGACTTGCATCTTTTCATCATCTACATCCAAATCATAAAATTGAAATTGTAGAACAATTGTCATCTCACCAGGATAACGTTCTTTCAAATACTCTGGAATATTAACGCCAGCATAATCTGTCATGAATGTAATATAAAAATGATGGTCTCCAGCGAGCCCATCTTCCATCACTTCTTCGATAGCTTTACGTACAACACCACGCAAAGCCTGTTCAACCATTCTATCGTATCTTAGGATGTCATCATCATCTGTTATATCATTCATTGTTGTACCATTTTGAAAAAGTGAATTTTCTTTAGAATTAGTAGTTTAGGCGCGCACTGAACAGTGCGCAAGATAATTATAGGAATCGCATATTCGCCTTACTAAATCCAACAGATTGATCGGCTTCGCCTGCCTTCCTGTGGAAAAGATGCTATTATTGACCTATGGCGCAACAAAACTTGGTGTTTCTCCCGATTCTTGCCCAACATTAGAGCCACCAAACCGTTCTTGAGCGCGCATTAACTTCTTCAATGCATGCTGATACCGATCCATGTTACCATCACCCAAATATATAAAAGCCATTTTTTGATAATATTCAACGACCTTCACCGTTTTATACTGAAAGCGATAACCAGCTTCGAGTAATTTTAGCGCCTCTTTTTTATCACCGCGAAGCATCAAAATATCAGCTAATTCCATGCGCGCGCCAATATGCAGCAAATCAAGCCTCAATGCCTCTTTATAATATTCTTCTGATGTTTTCATCATTTCTGGCAAATATTCTGCTGGCGCCAACTCTTTTAATTGCCCCATATAATAAAGTGCCGCGGCCGAACGAGGATTGATTGCAATCGCATTTTCTAAATAATAAAGTGCCTGCTTTACAACATTTTCTGTCCGTTCTGCATCCATTTCCGCCCGTGCCTCTTCAAGCAAAGTAAGCGGCACGGTTACCGCCAACAGATTTGAACGATAATTTGTGTGGCGGCTTAATTTATTTGCTAGCTGAATATCTTTTGAGAAACTTTCTAAGTCACCCTTAATCATTTTTTGTCGCGCAGAATTTACCAAATGCTCGCTCGCAAGATATGGTAAAAAGAGTCCGCCTAAAAATAAAAATGGCAATATTATAAGTAGCAGGCCTGATGCGTATGACGTCTTGGTGGGCATCATTACCTGCTTTCTTTGCGCGCGCAACACTTGTTCACTCGTTAAATACCAAACAGCAAGCAATAATCCACAACCATATAAAATAGAAAGATTATAAAAATTAAAAGTCACATGAGAATGTAGTGTTACCGCCGATAAACCAAAAAAAGGGGCAAGTAATAAAACCCTCTGATCAGAAGATATGCCTTCCACCCTATATGTTTTAATTGTTCGTACCAACACAGCCATTAAAAATGCATAAAACAAAATTGGTCCGAGAACACCTAACTCAATTCCAAATTGCAATGGATCACTATGTGCGTGGTAAACACCTTTTAATTCTTCTGGAATGCGGTACTCATTATAATGAAGAAAGAACATCCCTATCCCGATACCAAAAATCCAATTTTCCTTTAAAACACCAAGAGCGCCCATCCAAATATTAAAGCGATTGTTACTAACATCTTCTTGCGCAAAGCTAACCATTTCGCTTACACGAGCGATCATTCGATTGCTTTCAAACTCGCCTAAAATAGTCGATAAAAACAATAAAGTTCCACCAATGAAAAATGCCATTAAAAAACGCCAATCACGCAATGTTTCAACTTTTAAACAGATCAACATAATTGGTAACAACACTGCAAACGACAAAAATGCACCGCGACTACTCGTAGCAATAAGACCTCCAAGGTATAAAGTTGATAAAACTGTCGCCACCACTTTTTCGTTGCGTTTTTTAGCAATCAATATCCACCCTAAAGCGGAAAACACAGCCAAGTTAAAAAGTGCTCCTAACGAATTTGAATTAGCAAGCGGATGGTGCGCCGCACCTTTATTCTCCATATTAAAAAAGAAAAACTGAATAAGCGCCCAGATAGAAAGAATTGCAAAAATTCCAGCAAGAATATATCCAATAGATTTCATTGCCTCAACATCACGGCGAAGCGTAAAGAAATAGAATGTAAGCGGCATCACACTAAAAAAACAAAATGCCATAAGGCTGACGTTAATAACATCCGATACAAATAGACTTAAAAAAGCGAGTAACCAGAACCCACCCATAAATCTATGTGCCCAACTTTGTGGAACTTGCCAACCTGCCTTTATATCCTTTTGTAAAACAAAAATGCTCCAACCAAAGATCAACGCTATTGAAATACCAAATAATTCAAGCTGCCATGCATTGTTAAAATACAGGGCGCATATAAATGCCGCGAGCCAGAGAAAAATAGAGAGAGAAAAAAAAGAACGAACAGTCATAGGGTGACTGTAACGGAATAATAAAATTATAAAAGAAAAAGTGCCAGCATTCTGTTGCGAGGGGCTGGCTAACCCCACCTTAACCAGTTCAACGGCAAGGAATTAATGTAGCTATGCTACGCAGCCAAATTAGGCGGCAATAGCGACGTCACCAACGATGTTATCGTTAGCGGCTACGAACTGCGCATTATCGTTTGCAGTTACTAAATTTATCCGATATCGGCGGAAACACCGAACGCCGCAAGAAGCCTTTACCACGCGTGTCGATCCTGTTTCAGCCCCATTTTTTACCACCTATCCTATTGATATATAAGAATAATGATAAATGGTGGAGCTGCCGGGTACTGCCCCCGGGTCCACAACGCTTATTCCGCAACCGCGTTTAGCGTCATAACAGGGCAAGCCCTGCCCTTTTATTATAGAGCTTTACATTAAAAAATGCTATAAAATAAAACTTGCGTTATTTACATAACTAATATAATATTCTGCAATATTAAGCAGTAATGGAGAGATAAATGTTTAATTGGTTATTTAAAAATGCAGCGCAAGAAGAACAACCTGAATTCATTATGTGGCGCGACGGAGCACAAACATCAAGAGGACCGAACCCTCTTTATAAGCCGCAAAGTAGTATTGATTTTTCTGTTCCTGCAAATCACGGCTCACGCTTAGGCAGAATAACACGCACATTAACATTGAGCGCAGCATTATCTGCTGCAGCCATCGTTGTTGTAAACGAAATTACTAAAGACGAAAATGGTAATGGTTACTTTCGGCTAAAAATTGATGCCTTTACATCATCATTTACGCCAACACGCTAAAACAAAACGGACAAAGCCTTAATATTAAAAAATTGTAGCGGAGAATTAAGTTAATTCTCCTTTTAAGATTCTTGCCTTTTCACAGAAAAACAAACTAATATACTGATAATAAATACAAATAATATTCTTTTTAGCCACTATTAAGGACTAAAACATGCAAACACTAATCACTGGCAAACAATGTCGCGCAGCTCGAGCCATGCTCGGCTGGACAATCGATGACCTCGCAGAGAACTCTGGTCTTGCCAGAAGTGTTATTTTACGCCTTGAAAAAGAAGAAACGAATATCCGTCACACAAGCCTTAGTGCCCTTTTAAAAACCTTTTCTAAAGCAAACATTGATTTCATTGGCCATCATGGTGTTAGTGAAAAAAGAGACAGTGTCGAGCTTCTAAGAGGAGAGAACGCGCTTGAAAAGCTTTGGGAAAATATATTTTTCACACTCGGAGATACAGGCGGTGAAATATTGATCTCTAACGCAAATAAAAATCTTGCCGCTTACCGCGACAATTTAAAGGCAAATAACATTACAAAACGTCTCCTATCATGTGAAGGAGACACAAACTTTATCATGCCAAAAGAATGTTACCGCTGGCTTCCAAAGGAGGTTTTTGCCGCAGGAAATTCTACATATATTTATGATGGGAAAGTCGCGTACCAACTCTGGAATGAACAAATCATCATACTTATCCATAGTAATGATGCCTTCGCTGCAGAGAAAAAACGTTTTGAGTACATGTGGGAAACAGCGTTAATTCCAAGTAACGTATAAAATTAAGATGTTAGTTCCTAGGATCGCTAAGATCGGGAAGGGTTTTTGCTGCACCAAAGTACTGCATCATTCTGTCGATATGCGAATCTTTAGGTGAAAACTGAAACCCAGCCTTTACATCGTGCGAAGTATGATCATCATCAATAACAACCCATGCTCGTTCACCCGCATAAGCTGATTTAGACATAACTTCCCCAAAGAAATTTAGGTCTTTAAAGAATTTTAATCCAAGCGCACGCACTTTAAATTGCGCCCCATCCGCAGCATTAGAAAAAATAACCACCTCGTAACCAATATCTTTTGCTGCTGCTAGAAAGCGAATAAGCTTCTCATTATCTCCGTCAAGTCCTTCACCAAAAAGCGTTCCATCAACATCACATAAGATAAGATTATTTTCTTGGCTTTCTCCCGCAAAAGGTCCATGCGTTGCTTTTTTTAATTGTGACATAATAATCCCTTAAAATTATGCCATTTTATAATCCAAATTACACATTATGTCAAATATTTGTTTGAGGATGATCAATTTGAACACTATATGCAGAAAAAAGAATCATCTATGCTTTGTTCTTGATACAATAAGGAGTAAATAATGCAGCAATATCATGACCTCATGCGCCGTGTTTTAGATGAAGGCGTTAAAAAGGAAGATCGTACTGGAACAGGGACTTTAAGCGTTTTTGGTCACCAAATGCGTTTTGACCTATCTGAAGGCTTTCCTATGGTCACGACAAAAAAGTTGCATCTTAAATCCATTATTCATGAACTAATCTGGTTCTTAGCCGGTGATACAAACACAAAATACCTAACCGAAAATGGCGTGCGTATCTGGAATGAATGGGCTGATGAGAATGGTGATCTTGGTCCCGTTTATGGTCATCAATGGCGTAGCTGGCCCGCCCAAGATGGTTCAACAATTGATCAAATCACTAACTTAGTTGAACGCATCAAAACAGATCCTGATTGCCGTCGCTTGATTGTTTCTGCATGGAATGTTGGTGAAATCCCTAAAATGGCGCTCCCCCCCTGCCATTGTTTCTTTCAATTCTATGTTGCCGACGGCAAACTATCTTGCCAGCTCTACCAGCGTTCGGCAGATATCTTTCTCGGCGTACCGTTTAATATCGCTTCATACGCACTATTAACGATGATGGTTGCACAAGCGTGTGACTTGGAAGTTGGTGATTTTGTTCATACCTTTGGCGACGCGCATATCTATACAAACCATATTGAACAAGTGAACGAACAGCTCAGCCGTGACTTCTTCCCGCTTCCTCAAATGAAGATAAATCCAGATGTAAAATCAATTTTTGACTTTAAATTCGAAGATTTTGAACTTGTTGGTTATGAAGCACACCCGCACATTAAAGGCGCGGTAGCGGTATAATGGCGATTATTTCTCTTATCGTTGCCGCAGCGAATAATAACTGTATTGGCATAAACAACACAATGCCGTGGTATATTCCCGAAGATTTCAAGCATTTCAAAAACATTACAATGGGAAAGCCTTGTATTATGGGGCGAAAAACCTATGAAAGCATTCTAGAACAGCTCGGCAAGCCTCTACCTGGAAGAACATCAATCGTCATCAGCCGCTCTGGTTATAGCCATGTTGGCGCAATATCAGCAACCTCATTAGAAGATGCACTTAATATTGCTGCCAAAGAAAAATCTGATGAGGTCATGATTATTGGCGGCGCTCAAATCTATAAACAAGTCATCGAAAAGAACTTAGCGGACAAAATCTATTTAACACGTGTAAACCAATCACCAGATGGGGATGCCTTTTTTCCAGACCTTAATGAAAACTGGATTGAGATAAAAAAAGAAAGTCATAACGGGTTCGATTTTATCGATTTGGAGATAAATTCAAAGAACGCTTAAAACCTGTTTTGCAATCTCTTCATAAGCCGTTAGTTCACTTATCTTCCCTGCGTCACAATCTTCTCTAATTGAACGTTCCAGAGGAATTGGCCCTAAATACGAAACGGAACGTTTTTCCGCTTCATCTTGCAAACCATGCCCAAAAATATGCTCTTCATGACCACAGTTAGAGCAGGTATGTGTACTCATATTTTCAATCAAGCCTAAGACCGGTACATCTGTCTTCTTAAACATTTCAATCGCTTTACTAGCATCAATCATTGCCAAATCTTGTGGTGTTGAAACAATCACCGCGCCAGCAACATCAATTTTCTGCGCGATAGTTAATTGGGCATCACCTGTTCCTGGCGGCATATCAATTACAAGAATATCCAGCGGATTATCGTCAGTTCCCCCATCACTTCCCCACGCCACATCGCGTAACATTTGATAAATTGCCGATTGCACCATAGGTCCACGCCAAATAAGAGGCACATCCTGATCAACCATAAAACCAATCGACATAACTTTCATACCGTGTGCCTCAAAAGGAATGAGCTGCTCATTCTCATTCATATCCGGTTTTTTATAGGGCAAGCCTGTTAGGCGCGGCACACTCGGCCCATAAATATCTGCGTCAAGCAAACCAACCCTTAATCCCATTTTAGCCATTTGCGCAGCAATATTCACAGAAACGGTTGATTTACCAACGCCGCCCTTACCAGAAGCCACCGTAATAATATTTTTAATTGGCAGTTTAAGTCGCGGGTTTTTATTCATACCATGTGGGTCGGGCGCTTGAGCAGAAGAAGCCTGCTTTTCAGCCGTTAAAACGGCTGTCACCTTAGTCACATTTTTAATTGCCATGACGGCCTCTTCAGCCTTTTGGCGCACCTCTTCCATTTTTGCACCTTCTTTAGGATCAACGAGAATAGAAAATAAAACGGCATTCTTTTTATCAATCTGAAGACCTGAAATTTTTTTCTCTGAAATAATTTCAGTCAGTGCCTTTAAAATGTCATTTTGATTTACTTTTTTTGCCATGACTTCTCTCTATATTTACCATCACGTTTTTCATATTTTATACATATAGGCTATTGTATAAACTTAATTGACTGAAAACTACCCAATAAACTTGCCAAGCGGCTTAAAAACGATAAGGTATGTGCCTACTATATACACATAAAGTCAAGTACAAGACGTTAAAAGGACAAGCACAAATGAGCGACGATAACGGTTCAGATAAAAATAAAGGCGACGACAAAAACCCTTGGGGTAACGTCAAAGGAAGCGGAAAAAGCAAAGACGCTGATAAAAAAAGAAGTCAGACTAGCAAAGGCGACCGCTCGCACGGCAATCTACATTCAATTCGTGGGGGCAAATCAAATGAGCCCGATCTAGATCAACTCCTGCGTCAGGCAAAAGATAATTTTGATGATATGATCCCTGGCGGTATGGGTAGCGGCGTTATTGGCCTTGCTGCAGGTGTATTGCTTCTCATAGCATTTATTTCACTTTGTACTTTTATCGTACAGCCTGGTGAGCAAGCAGTTGTTCAGCGTTTAGGCGCTTATGAACGCACAAAAACAACTGAAGGTTTAGGCTTCAAATTTCCTAACCCCATTGAACAAGTCACAAAAGTAAACGTTAATGAAATCCGTAAAATGAATATTGGTTTCATTGAACGTTATAGCCGTAGTGGTTCATCTGCACTTCAAGATATTCCTGAAGAAAGCTTAATGCTCACTTCTGATCGTAATATTGTTGATCTAGATCTTGTCATTCAGTGGAATATTGATTCTGCAGAAAATTTCCTCTTCAATATTGATGATCAGGAAAATACCATTAAAAAAGTTGCAGAAAGTGCTATTCGCGAAGCAATTGGTCAAACACGCATGTTCCCTATCATCACGACAGAGCGTGATGCAGTAGCGCAGCGCACAAAAGAAATTATTCAAAGTAATCTTGATGAATATCTTTCTGGCGTAAACATTAACCAAGTTTTGATCCAGCGTGCAGAAGTACACCCAGACGTGCAACAAGCCTTCCAAGATGTGCAGTCAGCCAAACAAGATGCTGAAGATGTTCAAAACCGTGCTCAAGCTTATCGTGAAGACATTCTCCCTAAAGCTCGCGGACAAGCCATTGAGCTTGTTCAAACAGCTAAAGGATATAAAGATTCACAAATTGCCAGATCAACTGGTGATGCAGATCGCTTTAACTCAATCTATAAAGCCTATTTAAGTGGAAAAGATGTAACAAGAGAGCGTCTCTACCTTGAAACTATGGAAGATGTACTTTCAAACGCACAAAAAATCATTCTTGATCAAGACGGCGGTACAGGTGTTGTGCCTTACCTACCGCTTGATGGCATGAAGAAGAAAAACTAGAAAAGATATAAGCAGGAAAATAAAATGAACCAAACTAAACTCACTATTCTACTAGTTATTCTGGCTATTGTTTTTGTTGTCGGATCACAAAGTGTTTTCACTGTTGATCAACGTGAACAAGCCCTCGTCCTCCAACTTGGTAATCCTGTTGGCGAGCCGCGTGGCCCTGGATTTCATCTAAAACTTCCACTCGTACAAGAAGTTCGTATTTTTGATCGTCGTATTTTATCAGTTGATCCGAAACCTGAACAAGTTGTTATCTCAAGCGCAACATTCACACGCCCAACGGTAAACGAAGACGGTTCGGAAGAGGCTACGCCTGAAAAAGCAGAGGACTTTGACTTTTCAACAATTAGTGGGGAGCCTATCATCGTGGATAGCTTTGCACGTTACAAAATTACCGACCCGCTACAGTTCTTAAAAACTTTAGGAACAATTACACGAGCAAATTCACGTTTAGAGAATATCCTTAATGATGCAACACGCTCTGTTCTTGGTCAAACAACATTACAAGAGCTTCTATCTACACAGCGTAACAATGTCATGAATGACATCAGAACGCGTGTTAACCGTATTACACAAGAAGACAAGCTCGGCATTCAGATCGTTGATGTGCGTATTGTTCGTGCTGATCTGACGGCAGAGCTTCGTACTTCTACTGTGCGCCGTATGATTTCCGAACTTCAAGAACGTGCAACTGAAACACGCGCAAAAGGTGAAGAACGCGCAAAGGAAATCCGCTCTACTGCCGATAAAGAAAGAACTGTTCTTCTCGCCGAAGCAGAACGTGATTCACAAATCATTCGAGGTGAAGGCGATAACCAAGCGATTAAAATCTATGCTGATGCTTTTAATAAAGACAAAGAGTTCTATGGTTTCATTCGTTCAATGGAAGCGTACAAGAACACTTTAGCTGATTCTGAAACGCAGCTTATCCTTTCGCCAGACAGCGCTTTCTTCAAGCATTTTGGAAAACAGTAATCACATAACAAAATCTAAACGCTACAAACACTTTAAAAGGAATTTAAAGAGATGAAAAATATACTTATTATTTTGTCTGTTGGACTTGTTTGTATGGTGCCTGCCATTACACCAACAATTGTGCAAGCCCGCGATACCGTTCCAATGGCAACATTTGATGCACCAAAGACCTTCGCTAACTTAGCCGAAAAGCTCTCTCCTGCTGTTGTAAACATCTCATCAACGCAAAAAGCGGAAATTATTGATGATGCGATACCTGAATTCCCACAATTTCCACCAGGCTCACCATTTGAAGACTTCTTTGAAGAATTTATGGGTAAGCCGGGACAAGGTGGCGTGAATCCATCTCCTGCCCTGCCGCCATCATCACTCGGCTCTGGTTTTGTAATTGATGCCGAAAAGGGATACATCGTTACAAACAATCATGTTATTCGCGACGCCGAAGAAGTGCGTGTTACTTTTACTGATGATACGACGTTAAAAGCCAAAATTATTGGCCGCGATGAAAAAGTAGATCTTGCCGTTCTTCAAGTAGAGACAAAAAAGAAATTAACAGCTGTTTCTTTTGGTGATAGCAGCGTTATGCGCGTTGGCGATTGGATACTGGCTATTGGTAACCCTTTTGGTTTGGGTGGCACTGTGACAGCAGGAATTATCTCTGCCCGCCAGCGTGATATTAACTCTGGCCCCTATGACGACTATCTTCAAACAGATGCCTCGATCAATCGCGGTAACTCTGGCGGACCTATGTTTAACCTCAAGGGTGAAATTATTGGTATTAATACGGCAATTTTTTCACCATCTGGTGGTTCTGTCGGTATTGGTTTTGCTATTCCGTCCGATCTAGCAAAACCTATTATCAACCAACTTATTGAATATGGCCGCACACGCAGAGGGTGGCTTGGTGTTCGTATTCAAACAGTAACTGATGAGATTGCTGAAAGCTTAGGTCTTAATAAAGCGCGCGGCGCTCTTGTTGCTAGCGTTACTGAAGGCGGGCCAGCCGAAGCAACAAAATTAAAAGCAGGCGATATCATTACAGAATTTGCCGGCAAAACCATTGATGAAATGCGCACTCTACCGCGCACAGTGGCTGAAACACCTATTGATAAAGAAACAACGCTTAAATACTGGCGTGATGGTAAAGAACATACAGCTAAAGTAACTATTGGAGAGCTTGAAAAAGCAGAAGATGAAGGTTTACTCGAAACGGCAAATGGTGATTCAGTGACACGTGGGAAAGACACTGAAATTGATGCTGTTGGTATGAGCTTAACTGAACTTAACAATGCTTTACGTGAAAGTTTTGACATACCGAAAGATGTCACTGGCGTTCTTATCACAGAAGTTGACCCGCGTGGCGAGGCCGCAAGTAAAGGTCTTGATAGCGGCGATGTTATTGTTGAATTTAATCAACAATCTGTGAATGATCCCAAAGCCGTACAAACACTCATAGAAAAAGCAAAAAAGACTAAGCGCTCTTCAATCCTTCTTCTCGTAAACCGTGAAGGTGACGTTCGTTTTGTTGCTCTTCGTTTAGATAACGAACAAAAAGAAGACAAGAAGGCTGAATAGTATTGAAAGTATAACCTATGCAAAAGAGAGCCCTTATATTTCATGGAACAATGGGCTCTCCCGAAGGTAATTGGTTTCCTTGGTTAAAGGCTGAGTTAGAAAAACAAGATTATCAAGTCACTGCTCCAATATTCCCTACACCAAAGAACCACAGCCTAGAAACTTGGTTTTCAGCCCTTAAAAATCAAATCTCAAATTTAAATCAAATTGACGTTGTTATTGGGCACAGCCTCGGCGCAAACCTTATACTTCATATTTTAGAAAACGGCCTATGCAAAACTGATAAAGCAATCTTAGTCAGTGCGCTTAATGAGATAATAAATATCAATGAATATGATCAACTTAACAAAAGTTTTATCAAAAATTTTAATTGGGATAGCATTAAAATAAACTCAAAGCACATTGATATCCTTCACGGTGATAATGACCCGTATGTGCCGATCAAACAAGCGCAGGATATTGCAGATGGCCTAGACATTAAACTCCAAATCATTAAAGGCGGCGGTCATCTTAATACAGAGGCTGGCTATAATAGCTTTCCTCTGCTATTAGATCTCATTAATGAGTAAACAAACCATACATATCATTGGCGGACCAACTGCAAGTGGCAAGTCAGCTCATGCATTAAAGCTCGCGGAAAAAGAGAACGGCGTAATCATCAATGCCGATTCCATGCAAGTTTATGATGGTTTACATATGCTCACGGCGCAACCACCAGACGAAGATATTAAGCAAGCCCCTCATCTTCTTTACAGTGCGCTGCACCCGAATGAACCTTGTAGTGCGGGAAATTGGCGTGAACTTGCCGAACCCATGATCCATAAAACGCTACTGGAAGGTAAAACACCTATTATTGTTGGCGGTTCGGGTCTTTATATTAAGGCGCTCATGGATGGGCTCTCCCCTATTCCCGACATTCCACAAAATGTACGCGATGAAACTGTACGCTTACAAGAAGAACTAGGTAATCCTGGATTTTATGACGAGCTATATAAACGTGATCCTGTTATGGCGATGCGCTTTCATCCCTATCATACAGCGCGCCTTATTCGCGCATGGGAAGTGATTGAAGCGACTGGAAAAAGCCTTGCTGAATGGCAGAAACTCCCTCTCCTTACACCACCTGCTGATTGGGTATTTAATGTACAACTCATTCTTCCTGAACGTGAACTACTTTACAAACGTTGCAATGACCGTTTCCTCTGGATGATGGACAATGGTGCATTAGATGAAGTAGAGGCTTTTGATAATGCCGTTAAAAATGGGGAAATACACGATAATGTTCCCCTCATAAAGGCGCTCGGTGCACCAGCTTTGCGGGCGTATATCAACGCAGAGCTATCAAAAAACAACGCGATTACAAAAGCGCAAGGACAGACACGCCAATATGCTAAACGTCAAGTAACATGGTTTAAACATCAAATAAAAAAACAAAAAAATGTTGCCAACCTAAAAATTGTCAGTTAGCTTCTGACTATGCAAACTATTTTGAACAACATTGTCGTACTCAACGTTAACGTGCTTCTCTGTGAAGAAGGGCGAACGATTTAGGCATCCCAATTTTTGTTTAAACCTGATCAGCCCTTGAAGAGAAATCATCAAGGGTTTTTTGTTATTCAGGCCATAAGCAATATAATTTGCATACGAAGAGTAGAACTTGAAACTGTAAAAATAAGAAAGACCGTAAAAATAGAAAAATAGTTCAATAAATTATAATTTTATTTCAATTTTTATAATAAAATGGATTTTTTATTGATATTTTTGTAATTATATGTCAATAATAGGGCGTATTCAAAAATAATAACGAATTTAGCGTTACGCAATTTTTTTATTATTACAAGCAATCTCCAATTGTTTTTACAGCCGGCTTGATCTTTATGATCAGGCGGGCTTGTTTTTTGAAAAAGATAGGTTAGAACAATAAGCATCCCAATAGATGCGTTAAATTTAAAGAAGAAGAAAAATGACGATAGCTCAATTAAAAACGGAACCAAAAACCAAAATGGAAACAGCCCAAAAAACATCACCAAGTACAGCCAAACAGCTCAATGGTGCTGAGATCGTCATTGAAGCACTTATTGAACAAGGCGTTGATACTATTTTTGGTTATCCTGGCGGGGCCGTTTTGCCAATTTACGATGCGCTGTATCAACAAGACACAATCAAACACATTCTTTGCCGTCATGAGCAAGGCGCAGCGCACGCTGCAGAAGGTTATGCCAGATCAACTGGCAAGCCCGGTGTTGTTTTGGTAACAAGTGGCCCTGGCGCAACAAATGCTGTTACAGGGCTTACAGATGCCCTCCTTGATTCAATTCCTCTTGTTTGTATTACAGGACAAGTCCCAACTTTTTTAATTGGTAATGATGCGTTTCAAGAAGCAGATACAACAGGTATCACACGCCCTTGTACAAAACATAACTATCTCGTTAAAGATGTTAAAGACCTATCCAATGTAATGCACGAGGCGTTTCATGTAGCAAAAAATGGCAGACCTGGCCCTGTTGTTATCGATCTGCCAAAGGACGTTCAATTTGCTGAGGGCGATTACATTGCGAAAGAAGATGCATCTACGCATATGTATCAACCGCAGACAATGCCCGACATAGAAAAGATTCAAGAGGCAGTTAAATTAATTGCAAGTGCGAAAAAACCGATATTCTATACGGGCGGCGGCGTTATTAATGCAGGTCCTGAAGCCAGTGAAGCGTTAACAAAGTTTGTGAAAATGACTGGGTATCCTATCACAAGTACATTGATGGGACTTGGCGCATATCCAGCAAGTGATGATCAATGGCTTGGTATGCTTGGCATGCACGGAACATATGAAGCAAATCTTGCTATGCATGGTTGTGACGTCATGATCAACATCGGCGCGCGTTTTGATGACCGTGTAACAGGAGACACGACAAAGTTTTCTCCAAACTCAAAGAAAATACACATTGATATTGATGAGAGCTCCATCAATAAAATCATCCATGTTGATCTACCAATCATCAGCGATGCGGGTGAAGCTATCAAAGCAATGATGGCTGTTTGGAAAGAGAAAAACTATGAACCTGATCAAGAGGCATTAAATAAATGGTGGAGTCAAATTGATGAGTGGCGCGCCGTGAAATGCCTAAACTACAAGAAAAGCGATACAATCATTAAGCCACAATATGCTTTAGAGCGTTTGCAGCATCATCTTGAAAAATCAACAAAAGAGACATTCATCACCACCGAAGTTGGCCAACATCAAATGTGGGCTGCACAGTTCTTACCTTTTGATAAACCAAATCGTTGGATGACTTCAGGCGGCCTTGGAACAATGGGTTATGGTCTTCCTGCAGCAATTGGCACACAAATGGGTAATCCAGATGGTCTTGTTGTTGATGTGGCAGGTGAAGCATCAATCCTCATGAACATTCAAGAGATGAGTACGGCAGTACAATATAATCTACCAGTTAAA
>PANS01000042.1 GCA_002708415.1 Micavibrio sp.
GTGGCAGTGATATTGGCTCTGGTCTTTTGCCACCCTTAGTTTCAGGGGCAGGGTAATAAACGTAAAGGGGGACACCGTTACGGTTGAATTTCTCTAAATATTGTGTGATTTCAGCGTTTCTGTTGGTCCAATCCCCTTTGAGATATTGCACATTTTTATCTGCAAAAAGCTGTTTGGTTTTCTTGCTTGAGAGCGATGTTTTTTCATTCACTTTACACGTGATACACCATGATGCGGTCATATTTACAAATACAGGATCATTTCCTTCTAAAAGCACGCTCAATTTTTCTGGAGAATAATTTTCCCAGTTTTCGCTTTCAGTTGCTATTATATTTCCATTTTCCGTTATTGGTTGAGCAGTAAAAATAGGTGCAATAAAACCAATCGTTGCGATCACTAAAAATATTTTATGCAGAATTTTTGTGAGAGGTCTCATGGGATTGCGTTTCATCAGCCATAAACCAAAAGTAATCGCAATCATTCCTAAGAGCGTTAGAAAGACGGTGATATTTTCTGCTTGTTGTGTAAGCACCCATAAGAGCCATGCCGTTGTAATAAACATCGGAAAAGATAGAAACTGACGAAACGTTTCCATCCAAGCGCCAGGATGCGGTAATTTACGACGAAGTGCTGGAATATAACATAGAAGTAAATATGGCAATGCCAATCCAAAACCTAATCCTAAGAAAACGAGCATGGATAAAAAAGCGTTTTGCGTTAATGCAAAACCTATTGCTGCACCCATGAAAGGCGCTGTACAAGGTGTGGCTACAAGTGTTGCAAGAACACCCGTCCAAAATGCACCACCATGCCCAGATTTTGTTGTAAGTTTTTGACCCCAGTGACTAAATCGACCAGAAAATTCAAAGAAGCTTGCAAGGTTTAAGCCAATAATAAAGATGAGATAAGAAAGAGCAATAATAACCACAGGGCTTTGTAGCTGGAAACCCCAACCAATTTGGGCGCCCCCCGCTTTAAGAGCGATTAATGCGCCTGCAATTAGTCCAAAACTAACGAGGATACCAGCTGTATAGCTTAACCCATAGGCTTTTGCTTTGGCTTCTTCCTTCCCCTTTAAATTGATAAGGCTAAGAGCTTTCATAGATAAAACAGGAAAGACGCAAGGCATTAAGTTTAAAATAAGGCCGCCTGCAATAGCAAGAAGAAGAGCTTGAATAAAGTTAATCTCTATTGAATTATTACTGACTTTTTGAGTTGATAGAGAAAGTTCTATCCCTTGGCGATTACCAACTAGATCATTGTAAGCAATAACGAAAGGAAAATTTGAGATTTCTGATAGTGCTCTATCACCACGCTTATGTGTAAGCTTTAATCCAGTGCTTGTTATTTCTGCTTTTGTGGTTGCTGTGTTGTCAATAATACCCCATTCAATCGGAAGTAGATTTATGCTTTTTATGTCTGCAAAGGCGTTCGTATCTTCTGTAATAACATTGACAATGAGATCGCCTTCTTTTTCATTAACACTTCCTTCTAAAGACAAAAGGGTTGGCAAGGCCATTTGTGCTTTGTTGATGGCCTCTTTGTTTGGTTTTTGGTCACCGTTTAATATAAGTGTTCCTTTATGGTTTTCGGGAATACAAATATCATCACAAACAAGAAGATTGATATCAGCGCTTAATTCAATAGGGCCTTCTGGAATATTCTCTGGCAGCGTTAATGTTTGTAATAATGTTGTTTCGCCTTCGTGTCCGTAATTAGTTAAAGGGCCATAATCGATAATTTTTGGAATGGGGTGCTGAGTCGTTCCAAATTTAAATCCTTCGGGGGCATTCCATTCAATTTCAAGTGGCGTTCCCGAATCGCCCGCATTTTGCCAATAAGTATGCCATTGAGGGTAAATATCTTGCTTTATGCCGATGGTGATCGTATCGCCGCTTTGAACGACCGTTTTATCCGCTATCAATTCGACTTGTACGTACTTGTCAGGCTCATTACTTCCTGTGGTGGCCTGTGCAGCTCCAAAATTGAATAAAATGAGTGTTGAAAATAAAAGAGCCGTGAAAAACTTCATGAAATTCTCCCAAAATGAAGTGGTAATGTCTATAATTCCAGTTTAATTATAAAAAAGTTACAAAAAATAGGTCTTTATTATGACTAAATACCTTAAATGGACGCCAAATAATCCTGAAAAAACGCAACTTGCCGCATTTATGCAAGAACATCATAATGCCTTGCTTGAAGAAGGATATCAAAGCTTTTGGCAGTGGTCAGTTGATAATATCGAAGAATTTTGGGATTCGTTCTGGGACTGGGCGGCAATTAAAGGCGAAAAAGGCCCTGTTACTCTTGCCAATCCAGACAAGATGACAGGTGCGCAGTTTTATATCTATGGCGACGTTAATTATGCTGAAAACCTTCTGCAAAAGCGTGATGGTGATACGGCTATTATCTTTCGTAATGAACTCGGCGTTGAACGTACACTAACGTACAATGAGCTTTATAATGAGGTTAGCCGCTGGCAACAGCTTCTTGTGAGAGAGGGCATTGGTATTGGTGATCGTGTTGCGGCGTATATGCCGAATATTCCTGAAACAATCATTGCCCATTTGGCGACAGCCAGCTTAGGCGCGATTTGGTCGTCGGCTTCACCTGATTTTGGCGTGCAAGGTGTGCTTGATCGCTTTGGTCAAATCGAGCCTAAAATACTTATCGCTGCTGATGCTTATTACTATAGTGGCAAGACAGTCGATTGCCTTGCCAAGGTGAAAGAAGTGCAGACGAAAATACCCTCGCTAAAAAAGACATTCATTGTTCCTTTTATTGATAACGTCCCTGAAATTGAAGGATTTGAAAAAACTGAAAATATTAAAATGGCTCTAAATGGTGTAGTTCCAAAGGATATTTCTTTTGAACCTGTCCCTTTTAATTATCCTCTCGTAATTATGTTTTCTTCTGGAACAACGGGCGCGCCCAAATGTATTGTTCATGGACATGGCGGAACGTTATTACAGCATATCAAAGAACATCGCTTGCAATGCGATGTTCGAGCAGGTGATAAGATGTTTTATTTTACTACCTGTGGCTGGATGATGTGGAATTGGCTAGTGACTGGTTTGGCCAGTGGCGCAACACTCCTTCTTTTTGATGGCAATCCGTTTTATCCAAACCGTCTAGCACTTTGGGATTTTACGGCAAAACATGAGGCGATGTTGTTTGGCACATCGGCTAAATACATTGATGCGCTTAAAAGCCGAAATGTGCGCCCAAAGGATGAGGTGGATTTAAGTACTCTTAAAATAATAACCTCCACGGGGTCGCCCCTTGTTCATGAAAGTTTTGATTACATATATGATGCGATAAAAGAAGACGTACATATTGCGTCTATTTCTGGGGGGACGGACGTTATTTCTTGTTTTGTGATTGGTAATCCAATTTCTCCTGTTTATCGGGGTGAAATACAAGGTGCGGGGTTAGGGTACGCGCTTAACGTTTATGATAGTGAAGGCAAACCTATTTCGGCGGGCGCCGGGTCAGGAGAGCTTGTTTGTACGCGCCCATTTCCTTGTATGCCTGTCGCCTTTTGGGGGGATGGAGATGGAAGCCGTTACCACAAAGCGTATTTTAACAAATATGAGAATATCTGGTGTCATGGTGATTGGATAGAACGTACGGAAAACAACGGCTTTATTATACATGGACGATCTGATGCCACGCTGAATCCAGGGGGCGTACGTATAGGTACGGCAGAAATATATCGTCAAGTAGAACAAATTCCACAGGTGATCGAATCCATTGCTGTAGGACAGGATTGGAAGGGTGATGTACGTGTTTTGCTTTTTGTGGTTTTAGAAGAAGGTGTGACGCTAGATGATGCGTTATCAAGGGAGATTAAATTACGTATTCGTAAAGGAGCTACGCCGCGTCATGTGCCTGCGAAAATTATGCAGGTGAGTGATATTCCACGAACAAAATCCGGTAAAATGACAGAATTAGCAGTAAAAGACGTACTGCATGGCCGCCCGATACAAAATAAAGAGGCTTTAGCCAATCCAGAAGCGTTAGATTTGTACAAAGACATTGATGCTTTGGAGTCTGCTTGACGTTTTTTATAAAACTTGGTTTAACAGATTTATGAATATTTTTCTAAACAGCTTTGTTTGTTTTCCCGTTTGTTGTGCTTGTGAGCACATATAATTCGTGGCGACGATACGCATTTTTCATACATATAATTAAATAGATTTTTCAGCGCTAGGTGTTTAAAACGCTGTAACGCATTTTAGGAAGCAACATGCAAACAAAGACAGAAAAATTTAGGCCAGTCCTGCAAAATTTAACAAAAAATCCTGGCGCAGAAATGCTGCGTTATGGATGGCAGCGTGATGATGTAATATCGTTAGGACAAGGTGAAGGCTGTGCGCCAACGCCAGATTTTATAAATGATAAAACATACGAAGCGCTTAAAGATGGAAAAACGCATTATGGCCCTGTGCTGGGACAGCCTGCATTGCGCTCTGAAATTGGGGTTTATTATAAAAAGATATTTAATCTCAATATTCCGCAAAATCGTGTGTTTATTACGGGCTCTGGCACGACGGCAATGCATCTTGCTCTGACCTCTATTTTGGACGCTGGTGACGATGTTGTCGCTGTGACGCCGATTTGGAAAAATCTTTTAGGCGCTGTTGAAATTGCTCAAGGGACAACGCATACGGTGCCTCTTCATTATACAGAAGGGGATGGTTGGTCATTAAATGTTGATGAGCTTCTTGGTGCGGTGACAGAAGCCACGAAAGCAATTTTAATTGTTACGCCATCTAACCCAACGGGTTGGGTGATGAGTAAAGAAGAAATGCAGCGTGTCCTTGAATTCACCCGTGAGCGGGGGATTTGGATTGTATCTGATGAGGTCTATAATCGCTCTTTATATAATGAAGTTCACGCGCCGAGCTTTTTAGAGGTTGCTAAAGAAGATGATCTCGTAATGACGGTGAATAGCTTTTCAAAAAGCTGGGCAATGACAGGTTGGCGTTTAGGCTGGCTTGTTGGCCCATCTTTTTCTGAAGGAATTATCCGCGATCTCGCGCTTTATGATAATATGGGGCCGCCGACTTTCACACAGTTTGGCGGTATTGAAGCGCTTAAGAACGGCGAAGAATTTATTAAGGAGCAAATGGATTTGTGGAAATCAAATCTAGATTATCTTTATGAACGCTTTTCGAAAAATCCTAAAATACACATGGAAAAACCAGCTTCAACTTTTTACGCATTTTTTAAAGTGGATGGTGAGAATGATTGCCTTGATCTCGCTAAACGCTTCATTGACGAAGGCGGCATAAGTCTTGCGCCTGGCTGTGCGTTTGGTAAGGATAGTAGGGGGTGGATCCGTATGTGTTTTGCGGTATCACGTGAAAAACTCACTAAGGCTCTAGATCGTATTGAGAAGGTTATCGGAGAGTAATTATGCGTGGATATTTTGGAATTGGCGTTGAAGGCATCACCAAAGAGCAAAATTTGGGTAATCTTGTACGTTCGGCTCACGCTTTTGGTGCGAGTTTCTTCTTTGTCATTAACCCAGAAATAGACGTACGGGCAATACGTGCTTCTGATACATCAGGTGCTTTTGACCATGTACCTTTTTATATTTGGGACAGTGTTGAGGATATGGAATTACCAAAAGGTTGTCAGTTGGTTGGTGTTGAATTTTTAGAAGATTCTATAGAACTTCCTAGTTTTCGTCATCCAACACGCGCAGCATATATTTTAGGCCCTGAAATGGGTGATTTATCGAAAGAAATATTAGAAAAAGTTGATTTCACGATCAAAATTCCAATGAAATTTTGTATTAACGTTGGCGTTGCTGGAGCGCTTACAATGTATGATCGGGTGATATCAATGGGGCGTTTTCCAGATCGTCCCGTAAAGGTTGGTGGACCTGATTTAGACATGGTGCAACCCGAAGCGCCATCGCATCATCGTCGTAAAATTAGATCAATGAACAAGGCCGATGCTCAAAAAGCGACTTTGAAGCGAGAATCTGAATAAAACGAGAGAATAAATTTTTTGTTTCTTAAATCGCTTAATTTGCAATTTTCCCTTGTTTTACGCTAAAAAGACCTTAAATTTGCCTTATTAAAATTGAATACAGAATAATTAGAAATAAATAACAAAAAGAGAAAATTATGCACCTTATTCCTTTATGCTTAACAGTTGCTTTAACAGTGCTGACGGTCAATCAAGCCAAGGCGGCAGAGCCAAGATTGCTTGGTACGCACGGTGATTGGTCAGCTTACAGTTTTTCAGAAAATGGTAATAAAGTTTGCTATATGGCATCTGAACCTCAAAAAGCAGAAGGTAATTACACGCGCCGCGATAAGATTTATGCGCTTGTGACACACCGTCCAGCAGAAAAAACACGTGATGTATTTAGTTATATTACAGGTTATCCATATAAGCCTGGCAGTGAAGTAACAATTAAAGCCAATGGCCGTACATTTAAATTATTTACCCAAGATGATACGGCGTGGACACCAGATGCAAACGCGGATTCATCTCTTGCAATGGCAATTCGTAAAGGAAGTTCTATGGTTGTAAAGGGAACTTCCAAGCGTGGTACATTGACAACAGATACATTTGGCTTAAGCGGTTCTGGCAAAGCATATGAGGCTATTACAAGAGAGTGTGGCCTTTAAGATTTACAACAAATAAGATAAAATTATACATAATGTAAACTTTCCGTTTATTTTATTGTGAAATGATTGGAAATAATCCTTCTCTATGATATTTACCCTACAAAAATAGCGATAAGACTATTACAATGTAAGGCGTAAATTTTACTTGCGGTATAAATGCAAAAACAACATGTAAAACAAAATCTGATTAAGTTTTATAATCTGCTTTCACAAGCGGGTGCTAAACTTGCGCATGTTTTTCATATGCGCCATCGCTATATGTTTACAAAACAAAATCAATTGCGCTTACGCTATATGACATCTCTTAGCGCTTTTGTTATTGCTATTGTGGTTTCATTGGCTGTTGTCATTCCTCGCTCTGAAGCCCACTATGGTAAGACAGGTGATATGTTTGCCAATGCTGTTGAGGTTATTCAAAATGCTGAAGGATCTCAAGCGATCATGGATAGCACAGCTCTTGGAAAATTATCATTGGCTTCAATGACGACGCGATCTATCCCACATCCATCAAGTCGCGTTGTAACAATTGAGCCAGGTGATGCTTTAAGTGTTGTTTTAGAACGTGAAGGTGTTGGTGATGACACACCAACGACAATTAAAGCGCTTTCTGAACATTTTGATCCGCGTGATATGCGCGCTGGTGACAAAATATATCTTGCTTATGCACCAGACAATAATGGGCAGCAGCAATTTAAAGCTTTAAAAATTAAACTTGATCCGCTTCGCACTGTGATTGTTAAACGTAGTAAGGATGGGTTTGAATCTAATATTGATGAAAAATCTGTTGAGCGTGTCGTGCATGCGAAAAAGGCAACGATTGAAAATTCTCTTTTTGGATCAGCTGAAAAGGCAGGCATCCCAAGAGGTGTTGTTGCTGATGCGATGCGTATATATTCTTGGAATGTTGATTTTCAGCGCGATATTCGCAAAGGCGATACATTAGAAGTGATGTATGAGACATTTGAAACTGGTGATGGTTTTATCGCTAAAAATGGAAATATTTTGTACGCAAATTTATCGGTTCGTGGCCAAGCTATCCCGCTTTATCGTTTTGAAATGGCAGATGGCCGTGTTGATTATTTTCAGCCGAGTGGTCGCAGTATGAAACGCACACTCATGAAAACACCTATTGATGGCGCGCGTTTATCGTCTGGATATGGTCTGCGTAAGCACCCTGTTTTAGGCTATAAAAAAATGCATAAAGGTGTAGATTTTGCTGCGCCAACAGGAACACCAATTTATGCGGCGGGTGATGGTGTAGTTGAGAAATCGGGCTGGTTTAGTTCATACGGTAAGTATATTCGTATCCGCCATAACTCTGAACTTAAAACAGCATATGCGCATATGAGCCGTTTGAAGGCGAAACAAGGTACACGTGTTAGACAAGGCGATGTGATTGGTTATGTTGGAACAACAGGTCGCTCTACGGGTGCTCACTTACATTATGAAGTATTGCTTAATGGAAAACAAACAAATCCACGTTCAGTGAATTTGCCGACGGGTGAGAAGTTGACAGGCAATCAGCTGGCAAAGTTTAAAGCCGCTCTTAAAGAAACAAGTCGTCAATTTGCTTCATTAGTTGATGATACGAAAGTAGCAAGTCGTTCTATCAAAAAAGATAGTAAGCTTAACTAAGTTTTTTCTTTTCTGAACGTGCATAGAGTACGAAAAATCCCAAAAAGATAAACGCCATAGAAAACCAGAAAATAGCATATTGCTTGTGCTTGTTTCGTGGGTACCATTTTTGGTGAAGAGGTCGAGCATTGTTAATTTTCTCTGTGGCATAGAGCATATATGGAGAGATATTGTGCAAATTTTTAACTTGAGCTATTTCACTAATATTGATTTTAGTCCAAACTTCATTTTCAGGACTATTGTTAGGAGTGAATTTATTCCAATCAGGCTCTCTTAATATTCCTTTAATCCGGCGTACTCTTGTTCTATTTATGGTTTTGTATTCTTCTATCTCTTGTTCGGAAATCCATCCTAAGTTGACTAAAATATAATTTTCAGAGGATATAGGTATAAATTTTAGAGGCACAATAACATTATAACCTACCTCTTTATTTTTGGTTTTAGGGCCAAAAAACATTTTTTTTGAGAAAATTAGTTGTCCTCGAACATGGCCTACAATAATTTTAGAGCCATGACTGTGTTCTTGCACTATGGATTCATGATTATACAACGGAAGTTTAGAAGAGTTGTATTGATTATCTAACTCTTCAATAATCCCTTGTTTCCATTCCAGACGTTGTAGCTGCCAAGTGCCCAAGGTTAGCATTAAAAAAGTGCCGCCAATTAAAAAACAGGCGGCAATTATTTGTTTAAATGAAAATTTCATAAGGGTTAATGCGCGCCGGCTGTGGCGCCTAAACTACCCCACCAGTAAACGGCGACAAAGAGGAAGAGCCATACAACATCAACAAAATGCCAGTACCAAGCGGCTGCTTCAAAGCCGAAATGCTTTTCTTTAGAGAAGTGACCTTTTTTCGCCCGTAGCCAACAAACAGCAAGGAATACTGTTCCAACAAAAACGTGGAAACCGTGGAAACCTGTCGCCATGTAGAATGTTGATGGGTAGATGCCTTCGGTAAAACCAAAGTGAGCATTGGCATATTCATAGACTTGGAAGCCAAGGAAGAAAACGCCAAGACCTACCGTAATACCTAAGGCTTTAATGAAGTTCTTTGTGTCACCTTCTAAAATTGCATGGTGCGCCCAAGTAACGGTACAGCCAGATAGAAGCAAAATCATGGTCATCATAAGGGGTAAATCAAAAGCAGGAATCGTGTGAATGCCTTCAGGTGGCCAATGTCCACCTGTACTTTCAACCCGAGCATACATGTTTTCTTGTCCTGCAAAAAGGCTAGCATCAAAAAATGCCCAGAAGAACGCGACAAAGAACATGACCTCTGAAGCAATGAAGAGTGTCATACCATAGCGCAGACCAATTTCTGCGATAGGCGTATGTACTTTTTCAACGACGGATTCATGAATAATGTCTTTCCACCAAAAGAACATAACGGATATGACGGCTAATACGCCAAGAATAATACCTTTAAAACCAACGTCGATGCCGCCAATTTTGATTTCATGCATGTACAGCACCGCGCCAATAGCAAGCAGCATGCCTGCAAAAGCACCAACCATAGGCCATGGGCTTGGGCGTACAATGTGATATGGGTGTGGCTTGCCAGTCGTTCCATATTCTATTTGATCAGACATTGATAAAGTTCCTTTTTATTCGTCAATTACGGGTGCATTGTAAAACGCTTCGAGGGCTGCATCAAGCTCCTTTGTTTCACTTTCAAAAAAAGTATACGAAAGAGTGATGCTGCTAACATCTTCCATACTCTCATCTTCCATGATCGAAGGATCAATGTAAAAGGCAACAGGCATGTTCATGCGTTGATTGGGGGTTAAAGTCTGTTCATCAAAGCAAAAACATTGGGTTTTTTGAAAATATTTGCCGGCTTTTAATGGCGTTACATTATATATGGCCGTGCCTGTTCGTGGCTGATTGCTTTTGTTCTGGGCTATAAAATTGATGAGGCCTTGCTGACCGACATTAACGTTGACATGGCGTTTTTCAGGTTTAAATGACCACGGAAGGTTTTCTGATGTATCTGTATTAAAGCGAACGGTGATTTTGCGATCAGATGTTTCAGAAGGGACGCTATCGCTTATTTGCGGTGTACCACCAAACCCTGTGATGCGGCAAAAGGCGTCATAAAGTGGCACAGAGGCGAAAGCCAGCGCGCCCATAATAAACACACCGCCAAAGACGAGGATTAGAACACGGGTATTTTTATTTATTGACATTACTGTATTTTCCATATATCTAAAATAAAATGTTAGATAATCCTATCGTAAAAGCTTTTTTAGATGAAGCGGAAACCGTGGCAAAAGGCTTAGATTTTTCTGGGTATCCAGACGCAGCTATATTTTGGGCACATGTAGAGTATTCTTCGTCAGTTTTTGCTTATAAGCAAAACAGAAATTTAGCAGATATTTTTATGACAGCAAGTCATGATGGATATGTGATGGACAGTCTTAGGGGGCATGAGAAAATCGCTAGATTTTTTTCTCGTTATGCTGGTGAATATCCAGCGGATGTAACCAATTTATGTTGGGATGTATTCTCTAAATATTTTGCTGAACAAGCATCTGGTGACCATGCTTATGTTGCTGTAAATGATGCGAAGCCAGATGATTATTTTATTCGAATTGAATTACCTATTATTGAAGATAAATTTAGCCGTATTACAGCGATAGAGCCTTCTCTGAAAGAGGATGGCCGTGCAACATATAAAACGTCTAATTGGTCTTTTTCTGATTGGAAAAAAGCACAGGCGAAGCAGTGGTCTCAACATGGTTTTTATTTAGATGGTTCGCCTTATCCTAAGGGGATTTTACTTTCTAGATAACTTTTTATTCATTTCTTTCAACGATAAGTGGGCCAAAACTTTGCTGTGTTGGCATGACTTCCATAGTGTTCACATTAACGTGTTCAGGCAAAGTTGCCGCCCAAAAGACGCTTTCGGCGATATCATCGGCATTTAAAGGTTTTGTATTAGCGTAAACGGCGGCAGCTTTTTCTTCATCGCCTTTAAATCGAGCCATTGAAAACGGTGTTTCAGCTATACCGGGCTCAATATTGGTGACACGTACGTTGGTTCCTTGAAGGTCGGCGCGAATAGAAAGCGAGAACATTTTAACGAAAGCTTTAACCGCGTTATAGACATTACCCCCAGGGTAAGGCCAGTTTCCAGCAATAGAGCCAATATTGATAATATGTCCCTTTTTGCGTGTAACCATATTCGGTAGAAGTGTACGTGTTATACGAATGAGGGAAGTATTGTTCATTTCAATCATATTTTCCCAGTCGTCTAAATCAGACTCATGTGCTTTATCAAGACCAAGCGCGCCGCCAGCGTTATTGATTAAAACATCAATATCTTGAAAATCAGCAGGAATTTTGCTTAAGGCGCTTAACGTGGCTTGTTTGTCACAAATATCAAAGATGAGTGGATAGGTTGGGACATCTAACTTTTCACAAAGCGCTCTGACTTTGGCTTCACTCCGACCATGGACGATGATTTTTGCGCCAATAGCAGCAAAACGTTCACAAAAAGCTTCGCCGAAACCGCCTGTGGCACCAGTGATAAGAACGCATTCAGGTTTGTATGTGGGATATGGGTTATTAGGCATTGAACATTTTTACCATTGTTACAATCCAAATCAAAGCTACCCAACCCGCAATAAGCGCGAGGATTGTTAAATTTTTACGCAGTTTTTTCTTATGCAAGTCGCTATGGGGCATGACAGAAATCCTTTGTTAAATTTTATCGAGCATGAGTGCAAGGAAGATAGCAAAAAGATAAAAGACTGAATAGCCAAACATGAGCTTTGCACTTTTATAGGTTTGATCTTTCAAAACACGGAACGATGTGTAGAGGAAAAACAGACTCATAAGTGTTGCGGCGATAGCGTAGGCCATCCCAGAAACACCTAGGAAGTAAGGTGTTACAGAAAGCGGCGTTAGCAAGATACAGTAAATAATCATTTGTATCTTGGTGTGCCTTTCACCATGGGTTACAGGGAGCATAGGGACGTTTGCGCGTTTATAGTCGGCATTGGCAAAAAGTGAGAGCGCCCAAAAATGTGGCGGTGTCCAAAAGAAAATGATCGCAAATAATGAAAGGGAGGCGAGTGTTATATCGCCAGTAACAGCAGCCCAACCAATCATCGGTGGAAAGGCACCCGCTGCGCCGCCAATAACGATGTTTTGTGGGGTTGAGCGTTTAAGCCACATTGTATAAATCACAACATAAAAGAAGTTCGCAAAGGCAAGTAATCCAGCCGCAACCCAGTTCAGGGCAATACCCATTGTGAGTACAGATAAGACAGAGAGAACAAGACCAAAGCTGAGTGCTTCATTAGGGCACATCTTTCCCAAAGGCAGAGGACGTTCTTTTGTACGGTTCATAATCGCATCAATGTCCCGGTCATACCACATATTGATTGCCCCAGCCGCGCCAGCATTAACGGCAAGGCAGAGCATAGCAACGAAAGCTAAAAAAGGATGTAAATCAGAAAATCCAGGCGCAACCCAAAGGCCTGCAAACCCCGAAAAAATCACAAGACTCATGACTTTTGGTTTTAATAGCGCAAAGTAATCGCTGATGTTGCCATCAGTGTTACTCGTGTTCGTTTCTGCTATTGTTTCTGCGGAACTCATAAGGTTTCTTATCATGCCTTAGGATAAGAGCAAAGAGTATTTAATCTCTTGCTAGTATTTAACTATACGTTTTTCAGTCTGCTCATTAACGGGTTGATATGTTACAACCGTACCATCGATGAGTTTAAAGAATTTTTCCTTATTTTCTGGGCTAGAAAACTCAAATCCCATGAGCGCCCGCCCAATAACTTCTCCAGAATAAGCGTAATTAAAGTAACAAATATTTGCGACAGGTGAAATAGCCCGTAACAGATCACGCAAAGCCCCTTTACGTTCCGGAAACTTGATATTTAAAAATACAGGAAGGTTAAATAGGGCAGGGTTATAGTTAATGACTTTATAGCGTATATCTTCACTTGAAGTGATATCTTCAAAATCAATGTTGGCTTGTTTTAAGCTGGTTTCTAATGCATCAAATTCTTCTTTTTTTCCATCAATGGCGATTGTCTGCCATGCTTGGCTTTCATGGATTTTGCCATACATGAATTCTGACACGTTTAAATCTTTAAAATGCGTTTCTAATGTTTTAAGGAGTGATCCTTCACATTCAGGTAATTCCAGACGATAGTAACGGCGTTTATGAGCCCCCACAGCTGATTTGCGCGCGATGATTGAGAGCTTGTTAAAGTCCATGTTCGCGCCGCAAATAATGCAGAGCACTTTTTTACCTTTTAATTCTGTCTCATGTGTTTCGGCGTATTTATTAAGCCCTGCCAGTCCCATAGCGCCAGAGGGTTCAGGGATAAGGCGTTTAGAATTCCAAAGCTGCTGTATTGCGGCAGAAACTTCGTCATTTGAAACAGTTACAAAATCATCAATGCTTTGAGAACAAACTTCAAAGGTTAAATCACCAGGACGTGTTACGGCCGTTCCATCGCAGAACGTATCTACGCTATCGAGTGTAATGGGCTTGCCAGATTCCACAGAAGCTTTCATTGATGCTTGCTTTTCTCCTTCGACACCAATGATTTTGATATCGGGATAATGCTTTTTGAGCCACGCTGAAACCGCGCCAGCCATGCCGCCACCGCCGATTTGTAAAAAGGCATAGTCAAAAGGCGTATCGGATTCTTCTACGATTTCATCGGCAATGAGCGCTTGCCCAGCCATTGTATAAAGATCATCAAAGGGGTGTATGTACGTATATCCAGTCTCCGCGACATATTTTTTGGCCGCGTCTCCTGCTTCGTTATAAGTATCTCCTTCTAGAATGAGTTCTACGAAATTGCCGCCATGTTTCATGACAGCTTTTTGTTTCATGAGCGGTGCGGCGAGGGGCATAAAGATTTTGGCTTTAATGCCGAGTTTACGGGCGGCTAAAGCAACCCCTTGCGCATGATTGCCTGCGCTAGCGGCAACGATTGTGTCACAACCCGTTTCTTTGTGGTGATTAAGAACAGCGTTATACGCCCCGCGCCATTTATAGGCATTTATCGGCCCCAAATCTTCGCGCTTAATATAAAGTTCGAAATTCTCACCGTTCAGGCTGATGCGCTCTAAAGGCGTACGCTTACCAATCTTATAGATATTTTCTTTGGCCTTGGGCACTTCGGCGAATAACTGCTCTAATATTGTCATGACGAGTAAAAAAGCAGGTTTTGGTCGCTCATGCAATAGTGGGGACAATAAAAAAGCCCCCAATCTTGTTAAAGAGTAGGGGCTTTCTTCGAATTTCTTGTGAAGTTTGATTATTTCACTTTGGGTTGAATATCAAACTGGTGGAATGGCGGTGGGCTAGAAAGCGTCCATTCTAATGTCATCACTTGTGGTTCGACATTCCAGTAGTTGCCTTCTGCTTTACGGCCAAAGAACAATGTGTAAAGTACAATAAATACGAATACGATAACACTGACGCCTGATAGGTATGCGCCTAACGTCGATACATAATTCCACAGATGATAACCGTAATCTTGAGAAACAATCCATTGGATTTTTTCAATAGGGTTTACCAGCATTCCTTGAAGATGTTCCGGTGGAATTGGCGCTGGATAATCAACGTAACGGCGTGGCATGCCTGCTAGTCCCAAGAAGTGTTGCGGGAAGAAAACAAAATTCACACCGATAAAAGTCAGCCAGAAATGGATCTTACCAGCAAGTTCAGGATATTGACGACCAGACATTTTACCAATCCAGTAATAAAATCCAGCAAAGAGCGCAAAGACAGCGCCGAGTGACAACACATAATGGAAGTGCGCCACAACATAATATGTATCATGAAGCGATGTATCCATACCGGCATTGGCTAGAACGACACCTGTCACACCACCAACGGTGAAAAGGAAAATGAAACCAAGCGCCCAAAGCATTGGCGTTGGGAAGCTTAATGAGCCGCCCCACATCGTTGCAATCCAAGAAAATATTTTAATTCCTGTAGGGACGGCAATAATAAGGGTTGCAGCTGTAAAGTACGCTTGCGTATTGACTGAAATACCAGAGGTATACATGTGGTGCGCCCAAACGATAAAGCCAACAAAACCAATCGCAACCATCGCATAGGCCATGCCGAGATAACCAAACACAGGCTTTTTCGAAAAAGTCGCTACGATGTGCGAAACAATACCAAAGGCCGGTAAAATCATGATGTACACTTCAGGATGACCAAAGAACCAGAAGAGGTGTTGATACAAAATAGGATCTCCACCACCTGCTGGGTCAAAGAATGCAGTACCGAAGTTACGATCAGTTAGAAGCATTGTAATCGCTCCACCAAGAACAGGAAGCGAAAGAACAAGCAAGAAACTTGTCACGAGCATCGCCCAAACAAAGAGCGGCATTTTGTGCAGTGTCATGCCAGGGGCGCGCATATTAAAGATGGTTGTGATGAAGTTTGCTGCACCAAGGATCGAGCTTGCTCCGGCAAGGTGAAGCGCAAAGATCGCCATATCAACAGAGGCACCAGGATGCCCAACAACTGAAGAAAGCGGCGGATAAACTGTCCAACCTGTTCCTGCACCAGGGCCAACAAAAGCAGATGCTACAAGAAGAAGGAAAGCTGGAACAATGAGCCAGAACGAAATGTTATTCAGGCGTGGGAAAGCCATATCTGGCGCGCCAATCATCAGTGGCACAAACCAGTTACCAAAGCCGCCAATTAGGCCGGGCATCACCACGAAGAAAACCATGATTAAGCCGTGCGCGGTAATCCAGACGTTCCACATTTGGCCATCTGCTGCAATTTGTAAACCTGGATCACCAAGCTCATGACGCATTATCATGGAGAACCATCCACCAATGATACCGGCTATGATTGAAAAGATAATATAAAGTGTTCCGATATCTTTATGGTTTGTTGAACAAAACCAACGGCTAAAAAAACCAGGCTTGTGGTCAGAAGAGTGGTCAGACATTATTGAACTCCATTATTTGAATGAGTGTATTGAGCGAAAATCAGAGTGTTATCATTGAGGCTAGCAAATTCTTCTTTTGCTGTAATAAGCCATTTTTCAAATTCTTCTTTGGTAACGGCTTTGATTTCAATAGGCATGTAAGAATGATCTTTACCGCAGATTTCAGAACATTGCCCAAAATATGTGCCCGGTTTATCAATGCGAACCCATGTTTCGTTCATACGTCCAGGAACAGCATCTTTTTTCACGCCAAAAGCAGGTACGGTAAAGGCATGAATAACATCGGTTGGCTTTGCTGTAATTTGAAGAGCGATGTTTGTATCAATAGGAAGAACAACAGGATTATCTGTTGAAAGCAGACGCTTTTGACCTTTTGATTCATCGATTTCGTCTTCAGGGATCATGTAAGAATCAAAACTAATGCCGCCATGATCGGGGTATTCATAGCTCCAATACCATTGGCTTCCTGTAACTTTAAGCGTCATTTCAATGTTGTCATTACGATCTAAGTAATAAAGCATTTTGAATGATGGAAAGGCGATGATGGCCACGATGAGTGCTGGTAATAATGTCCAAACGATTTCTAACGGTACATTGTGCGTTGTTTTTGACGGCTCTGGGTTTGCTTTTTTATTGTATCGTAAGGCAACCCAAGCAAGAAGCAATGTTACAAAAATCACGATAATAGTGATGAGGATCAAAAGACCATTGTGGAAGCCGATAATGCGTTCCATTTGTGGGGTTGCCGCCGCACGCAGGCCTAGTTGTGTAGGGGTTGCTGCATCATCTGCTAGAGCATTTACGAGTGGTATGCTCATAAAGGCGGTTACGAGGAAGGCAAAGAGAGAAAGAGATAATTTTTTCATCATGAATAGTATTTTCTGGTATTTTTATGTGTTGTTGACTTAAATTAAGTACTGGACTTTTCTATAGATAAAATCATGTCATGAAAAGTTAAAAAGTAAAGCCATGAAACAAAATAAAGCACTTTAATATAAGGGGAATTACATGATTACATCATTATATGCAGGGTTATTGGGCGTTATTTATTTGGGATTAACGTTTTTTACGATTAAAGGCCGCTTATTACATGCGTCAGGTCTTTATGGTGTGTCTCCTATTAAGAAAAGCCGTCCTATCGGTATGATGTTAACAATAGGAGTGATTCTAGCGGCTTCTATAGCTTCTATAGTGGCTTACTTTTTAGGCGTTAATTAGGATTAACGCTTTAGCGACGGCTGTTTCACAGCGTAAAATAGTATCACCGAGGCTGACGGCAGTGGTTTTTTTGCCAATATTTCCTTTTTCTTTGCTTGTAAAGCCACCTTCAGGACCAATAAGGACGGCAATATCGCCATTTAAGTTTTTTTGCGCGGCATCCTTTATGTCTTGAGCATCAAAACGTTCAATGCAGGATAAAATAGGTGTGTTTTCATCCCATTTATCAAGCGTGTGATCAATTTTATTAAGTTCATGAAGTGTTGGTATTTCAAGCCGCTCACATTGTTCTGCGGCTTCAAATATTTGTGATTTGAGACGCTCTTCTTTGATTTTACGATTTTCAGTGTTTTGTGTCACGATAGGATGAAAATCTGTCGCGCCAAGCTCAACAGCTTTTTCAATAAGCCAATCCATACGATTTTTTTTGATAGGCGTAAAAATTAGGTGTACGCGTCTTGTATTTTGAGGTTGTTCTAATAATTGTTGTTCGAGCTTAACGGTTGCAGATTTTTTGGATAGAAAAGTGATAGATCCTAACCATTCGCCGTCTTTTCCATTAAAGAGACGGATATAATCATCATCTTTTTTACGCAGTACATTGTGTAAATAATGGACTTGCGAGGATTCTAGCTCTATGACACCCTTATTCGTAAGTGGCTTATTGATATATAGCCGTGGTAATTTAAACGTTTCGTCTTTATTGATGATGTTTTTCATGAAAGTGATACTGCACGATGACCCATATAGATATCAAGACCGAAGGTTGGATTTCTAATTTGCCAGAGAGCTGGCAACCTTATGCAGTGTTAATGCGGTTTGATCGTCCTATCGGGTGGTGGCTTTTGCTATTACCTGGTTGGTGGGGCATTGTACTAGGCGCAAATGGCGTTCAAGGGATGTACGGTATTGATTATTACCATATGTTTTTATTTCTTA
>PANS01000043.1 GCA_002708415.1 Micavibrio sp.
TGGTGATAACTGTGAAATGACAGTTCAGCTGATCGCTCCTATTGCGATGGATGAAGGTCTACGTTTTGCTATCCGTGAGGGTGGCCGTACAGTGGGTGCTGGTGTCGTTTCAAAGATCGTTGAGTAATAAAAAGTTATAACGTTTTAGTTAGAAAGCAGTAAAACAATGAATGCACAAACAATTAGAATTCGCTTGCAAGCTTTTGATCATCGTATTCTCGATACATCAACTGGCGAGATTGTAAATACAGCAAAACGTACTGGCGCAGGCGTTCGTGGACCCGTTCCGCTTCCAACGCAAAAGTCACGTTATACTGTTCTACAGTCACCGCACGTGAATAAAAACTCTATGGAGCATTTTGAAATGAGAACGCACAAGCGTCTTATTGATATTGTTGATCCAACACCACAAACAGTAGATGCGCTTATGAAGCTCGATCTTGCTGCTGGTGTTGATGTTGAAATTAAAATTGGTCAAGTGGCCGCGTAACTAAATTAAAATTGATCTTCTGCATGGTGCGGGAGGGCTACGGTAGCGCAATAAGGTGTTACCCTCTGGAAAGGAAAAGAAAAATGAGAACTGGTGTAATTGCACGTAAAGAAGGAATGACACGTATCTTCACTGAAGATGGTGCACAGATTCCTGTGACAGTGCTTAAAATTGATAACTGCCAAGTTGTGGGTCATCGTACAGAAGAGAAGAATGGATACACATCTGTTCAACTTGGTGCGGGTACTGCAAAAATCAACCGTACTTCTAAAGCGATGCGTGGTGTTTATGCGCAGGCTAAAGTTGAGCCAAAGAAGAAAGTTATCGAATTTCGTGTGAATGCAGATAATCTTCCAGAAGTTGGCGCAGAGATTTGCGCAAGCCACTTTATCTCTGGTCAAAAAGTTGATGTTTGTGCAACGTCTAAAGGTAAAGGTTTTCAAGGGGGAATGAAGCGTCACAATTTTGGTGGTATGCGCGCGACACACGGTGTGTCTGTTTCTCACCGTGCTTTGGGTTCTACTGGTCAATGTCAAGATCCAGGTAAAGTTTTCAAGGGTAAAAAAATGGCTGGTCAAATGGGTAATGAGCGTGTAACAACGCAGAGCCTTGAAATCGCAGCTGTGGATGTTGATCATAATCTCGTTCTGGTTAAAGGATCGGTTCCTGGACCAAGATCTGGTTGGGTTGCAATTACAGATGCGGTTAAATTTCCATTTCCTGAAGGCGCTCCGTTACCTGCTGGTTTGAAGCAAGCAGCGAATGCTGATGCTCCTAAAGAAGTGTCTGAGGTACAAGAAACAACAGAAGTTGAAGCAGAAGCTCCTGCTGAAGCTCAAGAATAAGTAAAGTTCGTTAAGGAATAGAACAATGAAAATTGCTGTTAAAACAATTGAAAATAAAGATGCTGGTGAGATTACTTTAGATAAAGAGATCTTTGGTGCGGACGTTCGTACAGACATCATGCATCTTGCTGTCGTATATCAACAAGATAAGCGTCAAACAGGTAACCACAAAGCAAAAGAACGCTCTGAGATAAGCGGTACTGGTAAAAAGCCTTTTAAACAAAAAGGTACTGGTAATGCTCGTCGTGGTGATAACAAGCGTAACATTGACCGCGGTGGGGGTGTTGTTCACGGGCCACGCGTTCGTTCACACGCAACGGATCTTCCGAAGAAAGTACGTAAGGCAGCGCTAATTTCAGCTCTTTCTGCAAAAGCACAGGAAAACAAGCTGATTATCCTTGACGATGCGGCTTCAAAAGACCATAAGACTAAGCCGATGGCGGCAAATATTGCTAAATTCGGCATCGAATCTGCATTAATCGTTGGTGGTAAAGAGATTGACGCAAACTTTGCGCGTGCAACATCTAATTTGCCTAAGATTGATGTTCTTCCATCGCAAGGTGCAAATGTTTATGACATCGTTCGTCGTGACACATTGGTATTGACTAAAGCCGCTGTAAGCGAGCTGACTGAAAGATTGAAAGGGTAGTAAAATGGCTGCTGCAAAGAAAAAAGAAAAAGTAGAGATCGCAGAATGGATGTATGAAATCATTCGTGAGCCTGTTGTAACTGAGAAATCAACAATGGGATCTGCTAATGGTCAGGTTACTTTCAAGGTTCCTTTAAGTGCGTCTAAGCCAAAAATTAAAACGGCTGTTGAGACACTATTTAAAGTAGATGTAACAAAAGTGAATACATTGATTCAAAAAGGTAAAGTGAAACGCTTTAAGGCTTCTATGGGTAAAAGAAGCGATGTTAAAAAAGCGATCGTAACGTTAGGCGAAGGCCAAACAATCGATGTAGGCGCGGGACTATAATATTTAAAGTCTATTGAGAATAAAGATTATTTAAGAAATTAGGATTAGAGCAATGGCACTAAAAAAGTTTAAACCAAATACACCAGGCACACGTCAGTTAGTGGTCGTGGATAGAAGCGGTTTGCATAAAGGCGCTCCTGAGAAGACTCTTCTTGAAGGTAAGAAGAAAACTGGTGGCCGTAACAATACAGGTCGTATTACTTGTCGTCACATTGGTGGCGGTCACAAGCAAAAGTACCGTGTTATTGATTGGAAACGCCGTAAATTCGATGTAGAAGCTACTGTTCTTCGTCTTGAGTATGATCCCAACCGTACAGCGTTTATCGCATTGGTTGAGTACACAGACGGCGAAAAGGCATACATCATTGCGCCACAACGTTTACAAGCTGGTGATAAAATTATTGCTTCTGCAAAAGCAGATATTAAGCCAGGTAATGCAATGCCGCTTAAAGGTATGCCAGTTGGAACAATTATTCACAATATTGAGATGAAGCCTGGTAAAGGCGGTCAAATGTGTCGTTCAGCGGGTACATATGCCCAATTGGTTGGTCGTGATCAGGGCTATGCGCAAGTGAAATTGGCTTCTGGTGAGCTTCGTAAAGTTCGTCAAGAATGTATCGCTTCTATTGGCGCGGTATCGAACCCTGACCACATGAATACAAATATGGGTAAAGCCGGTCGTAAGCGTTGGATGGGCGTTCGTCCAACAGTTCGCGGTGTGGTTATGAACCCAGTTGATCACCCACATGGTGGTGGTGAAGGTCGTACTTCTGGTGGTCGTCACCCTGTATCTTTCTCAGGTGTGCCAACTAAAGGATATAAGACACGTAGTAACAAAGAGACTGATAAGTACATTATCCGTCGCCGTAAGAAGAAATAAGTAGTTAAGGAATAGGATAAGAATATGTCACGTAGTGTTTGGAAAGGCCCATTTGTTGATCGTCATCTTTTGAAAAAAGTTGAACAGTTCCGCGCGGGTAGCATTAAAGGTGTAGTAAAAACTTGGTCACGTCGTTCAACGATCTTGCCACAAATGGTTGGTATTACATTTGGTGTACATAACGGGAATAAATTTATTCCAGTTTTGGTTACTGACAACATGATCGGTCACAAATTAGGTGAGTTTTCACCAACAAGAACATATTTCGGCCACGGTGCTGATAAAAAAGGTAGAAAATAATTAAGTTTATTTAAGTAGGAAAAGACAATGGGACAAAAAGCAAACGAAAGACGCGTAGGTCAGAATGAAGCCATGGCAATGGTTAAAAATCTGAAAACGTCACCACAAAAGTTAAATCTTGTGGCGCAAACAATTCGCGGTAAAGATGCAGGCACAGCGCTTGTTGATCTTGAGTTTAATCACCGTCGTATTTCAGAAGATGTGCGTAAGTGCTTACAATCTGCTGTAGCGAATGCTGAAAACAACCACGGTTTGGATGTAGATAAATTGTATGTTGCTGAAGCTTATGTAGGTAAGTCTCTTACAATGAAGCGTTGGAGAGCGCGTGCACGTGGTCGTGCTGCAAAAATTCTTAAGCCTTTTAGCCGTATTACTATTGTTGTGCGTGAGCGCGATGCTGAAGGTAAGGCAACTGTTTCACAGAAAGCTTCCCCTAAAAAAGCGGCAAAGCCAGAGAAAAAAGTTGATGTGACTAAATCTGCTCCTAAAAAAGCAGCAGCAAAGAAGACAACTGCTAAGAAGGCTCCTGCTAAAAAAGCAGCAGCTAAAAAGACAACCGCCAAAAAAGCACCCGTTAAAGGGGCGCAAGCGGCACCAAAGAAAGATACGAAGTAAGGAGTATTTGAAAAATGGGTCAGAAGGTTAATCCAATCGGCATTCGCGTAGGTATCAATCGTACTTGGGATTCAAGATGGTTTGATGACAGCAACTATGCGGATAAGCTTATTCAAGATCTTGAACTTCGTAAGTATGTTCATGAGAAGCTTAAAGCAGCTGGTATTAGTAAAGTTATTATTGAACGCGCAGCGAAGAACACTCGCGTGACAGTTTATACTGCTCGCCCAGGTGTGATCATCGGTAAGAAAGGTGCGGACATTGAGGTTCTACGTAAAGAGCTATCAAAGCGTGCTGGTAGCGATGTTGCTTTGAATATTGTTGAAATTCGTAAGCCTGAAATGGATGCTCAATTGGTTGCAGAAGGTGTTTGCCAGCAACTTGAACGTCGTGTTTCTTTCCGTCGTGCAATGAAACGTGCGGTTCAAGGAACTTTACGTATGGGTGCTGGCGGTATTCGTATTAACGTGGCTGGTCGTTTAGGCGGCGCAGATATCGCACGTACTGAATGGTATCGTGAAGGTCGTGTTCCATTACACACATTACGAGCTGATTTGGATTACGGTTTTGCAGAAGCTTTGACAACTTACGGTATTATTGGCGTAAAAGTTTGGATTTATAAAGGCGATGTAATGGTTCAAGACCCGATGGCACGTGATAAGCGTATGAGCGAGCAGGGTGGAGCACCACAAAGAAGTTAATTACTTAATTAACATAACACTGGAAATTATAAGATAAATACGGTATAAGACGATGTTACAACCAAAGAAGACAAAATTTAGAAAAGCACATAAAGGTCGTATTCATGGGAATGCGAAAGGCGGAACAACGCTTAACTTTGGTGCATATGGTTTAAAGGCAATGAGCCCGAACCGTATCACAGCGCGCCAAATTGAAGCGGCTCGTCGTGCAATTACACGTCACATCAGACGTCAGGGAAAAGTTTTTATTCGTATTTTCCCAGATGTTCCTGTGACAAAAAAGCCTTTGGAAGTACGTCAAGGTAAAGGTAAGGGTTCTGTTGAATTCTGGGCTTGCCGTGTGAAGCCAGGTCGTATCATGTTTGAACTTGATGGTGTTCCACGTGATTTGGCTGAAGAGGCATTTGATTTGGCAGCGATGAAGCTTCCTATTAAAACAAAATTTGTTGCCCGTACTGGCGAATAATAAGAATTAAGTTGGAGAGAAGCTATGAAAGCGGAAGAACTAAAAGGTAAAACATCTGACGAGCTAAAGAAAATGCTTGTTGATATGCGTAAAGAGCAATTTAATCTGCGCTTCCAGAAATCTGGTGGTCAATTAGAGGGTACAGCTCAATTGCGTAAAGTGCGCCGTGATATTGCGCGCGTAAAAACATTTTTAACACAGCAGCAAGACGCTGCTTAAAGAATACTAAGTAGGAGAAAGATAACATGCCACGCCGCGTCCTAGAAGGAACAGTCGTAAGCGATAAAATGGACAAGACTATTACAGTTCTTGTTGAGCGTCGCTTTATGCATCCTAAATATAAGAAATACCTGAAACGTAGCACAAAATATGCTGCGCATGATGAGAATAATAACTTTAAAGAAGGTGATAACGTTCAGATTATTGAATGTGCTCCAATCTCTAAGCGTAAAAGCTGGACAGTGATTGAGGGTGATGCACCTGCTAAAGGGGCACAAGAGCCTGCGGCAAAAGCTGCGCCTAAGAAAGAAGAAGCTGAAAAAGCTCCTGCTAAAAAGGCACCAGCTAAAAAAGCGGCAACAAAGAAAACAGCGGCTAAAAAGGCGCCTGCCAAAAAGGCGCCAGCTAAAAAAGCAGCTGCAAAGAAAACAACTGCGAAAAAAGAAGATAAGTAGGATAACGCTATGATTCAAATGCAATCAAATATGGAAGTAGCTGATAACTCTGGTGCACGTCGTGTTGAATGTATCAAAGTTTTAGGTGGCTCTCATCGTCGTACAGCTAATATTGGTGATGTTGTTGTTGTTTCTGTTAAAGAAGCAATTCCACGTGGTCGCGTTAAAAAAGGTACTGTGCATAAGGCAGTAATCGTGCGTTCAAGACATGGTTTAAACCGCAACAGCGGTGAAAAAATTCGTTTTGATACAAACGCATGTGTTTTAATTAATACGAATGGTGAGCCAGTGGGAACACGTATTTTTGGACCTGTTACGCGTGAATTACGCGGTAAAGGCTACATGAAGATTATTTCGCTTGCAGGCGAAGTTCTATAGATAAGGGAACTAGTAAAATGACTGCTACAAAAATGAAAATTAAAAAAGGCGATTCTGTTGTTGTTCTTACAGGTAAGGATAAGGGCAAAAAAGGTGAAGTTCTTAAAGCGATTCCTGAAAAATCACGTGTGATTGTTCAAGGTGTTAACGTTGTTAAGAAGCACCAAAAGCCAACGCAATTTGCGGCTGGCGGAATTGTTGAAAAAGAATTATCAATTCACGTTTCTAACGTTGCTGTTGCTGATCCTAAAGAAGGAAAGCCAACACGTGTTGGATACACAACTCTAAAGAGCGGCAAAAAAGTACGTGTTGCGAGACGCTCAGGCGAGACAATAGAATAAGGAATTTTAACCAGATCGGCGATCTTTTAATTAGAGATAAGTCTTTCAAAAATGGAACCAAAGAAAATGACTAAAGAAGCAAAAACATATACACCGCGTTTTAAGGCGCGTTATGAGAACGAGCTTAAAAAAGCTCTTCAAGAAAAATTCGGTTTTAAAAACGTTCTTGAAGTGCCTAAGCTTGATAAAATTGTAATTAGTATGAGCCCAGGCCGTGATGCAGTTGTTGACCGTAAAGCGGTTGAGAATACAGCGAATGATCTGGCTCTTATTTCAGGTCAAAAGCCTGTTATTACAAAGGCAAAGAAATCTAACGCGTCGTTTAAAGTGCGTGAAGGTATGGATATGGGCTGTAAAGTGACTTTACGGGGTGAGCGTATGTACGAATTCCTAGATCGTTTCGTTACAATCGCATTGCCACGTGTTCGTGATTTTCGCGGTATTAACGGGAAAAGCTTTGATGGTCGTGGTAACTATGCCATGGGCATTAAAGAACAGATCGTATTCCCTGAAATTGAATATGATAAAGTGGATAAAATCCGTGGTATGGACATTATTATTTGTACAACAGCATCTAATGATGAACAGGCAAAAGAATTACTTCGTGGGTTTGAAATGCCCTTTAAAAATTAAGAAGCAGAATTAAGGTTAATTAGGAGCTAAAGAAAAATGGCAAAAGCAAGTGCAGTACAAAGAGACCTAAAACGTCGCAAAATGAATAAATCATTAGCGAATAAGCGTGTAGCGCTTAAAAAGGTCATTATGGACAAAGAGGCAAGTGTAGAAGAGCGTTTTGCCGCTACATTGCAACTAGCAGAATTACCACGTAACTCTGCTAAAAATAGACAGCGTAACCGTTGTGCACTAACTGGTCGTCCACGTGCGCATCACCGTAAGTTCCGTTTGTCTCGTATCGCAATTCGTGATCTGGCTTCCCGTGGGGAACTTCCAGGTGTAACAAAATCAAGCTGGTAGTAAGACGCCAGTTATAGAAGAAATAAGTTTTTTAGAAGAGGATAAAAAGCAATGTCAATGAGTGATCCTTTAGGAGATATGCTAGCCCGTATTAAAAACGGTCAGCACGCTAACAAAGTAGCGATTGAATGTCCGCATTCAAATCTTCGTGAGTCTGTTTGTAAAGTTCTTGAGGATGAAGGTTTTATCCGTGGCTTTAAAACAGAAGAGCAAGACAACAATAAGAAAAATCTTATTATTGAATTGAAATATGATGAAGGTCAGCCAGTGATCCGCGAACTTAAACGGGTTTCTAAGCCGGGTCGTCGTGTTTATTCAAAAATTAAAGATCTACAACCATACCATAATGGTCTTGGTGTTTCAGTTATCTCAACACCAAAAGGTGTGATGACAGATCACAGTGCTCGTAATGAAAACATTGGTGGAGAGGTTCTTTGTCAAATCTTCTAAAGGTTTGATGAATTAAATTAAGGAAAAGAAAATGTCTCGTATTGGAAATAAACCAGTTGCTGTACCTGAAGGTGTAACTCTTGATGTTGCAGGACAGGATGTAAAAGTAAAAGGCGCAAAAGGTGAATTAAGCGTTCGCATCCATGATGATGTGTCTGTGAAGTTAGAAGATGGTCAAGTTACTCTTGAACCACGCTCTAACTCTTTGTTTGCTCAAAAGATTTACCCAACAATGCGCACACTTGTTTACAACATGGTTGTCGGTGTGACTGAAGGTTATTCTAAAAAACTTGAAATTCACGGGGTTGGTCTTCGTGGAAACATGCAAGGTAACACGCTTGTTATGCAACTTGGTTATTCACACGAAGTGCGTTATGACGTGCCTGAAGGTGTAAAAGTTGAAGTTGAAGATCAAACTAAAATTACTATCAGTGGTATTGATAAGCAAAAAGTTGGTCAAGCAGCTGCAAACATTCGTGAATTCAAAAAACCTGAACCTTATAAAGGTAAAGGTATTCGTTATGCAGATGAGTACATCTTGCGTAAAGAAGGTAAGAAAAAATAATTAAGTATTAGAAAAGCAAGGATAAAGCTATGACTAAAAGATTGAAACGAGCTGAGCGTCGTAAGTTCGGTACGCGCCGCAAGCTTCGCCAGGTCAACATTAATCACAATCCGAACCGTGAAGTTCGTCTGCGTTTGTCTGTACACAGAACAAACAAAGCGACCTATGCGCAGATTATTGACGATGTGCAAGGTGTTACATTGGTTGCGGCTTCTACTATGGATAAAGATTTAGCGCTTAAAAATGGCGGTAATGTTGAAGCAGCTGAAAAGGTTGGAAAATTAATTGCTGAGCGCGCTAAAAAAGCGGGTGTATCGAAAGTACAGTTTGATCGTGGTGAGTTTATCTATCACGGCCGTGTTAAAGCTGTTGCAGAAGGCGCACGTTCAGGTGGATTAGACTTTTAAGAGAATATAAGTAAAGAATTAAAGATATTTAGGAGCATTTTATAATGGCAAAGCCAGATAACAAAGGAAAAGAAAGACAGTTCGATCGCGAAGAACCAGAATTGGTTGAAAAGCTCGTTGCTGTTAACCGTGTGGCTAAAGTTGTAAAGGGTGGTCGTCGTTTCGGCTTTGCTGCTCTTGTGGTTGTTGGCGATGGTAAAGGTCGCGTTGGTACTGGTCATGGTAAGGCGAAAGAAGTGCCTGAAGCAATCCGTAAAGCAACAGAACAAGCTAAACGCAATATGATCCGTGTTCCTCTTCGTGAGGGTCGTACATTACACCACGATGTAAGTGGACGTTACGGCGCAGGACGTGTTCATCTTCGTACAGCTCCTTCAGGTACAGGGGTTATTGCTGGTGGTCCACTTCGTGCGATCTTTGATTGTGTTGGTGTTCAAGATATCGTTGCTAAGTCTATCGGATCTTCAAACCCGTACAACATGGTAAATGCAACATTTGAAGCGTTGAAAGCAATGCAGTCTCCACGTCAAGTTGCTGGTCGTCGTGGCCGTAAAGTGAGTGATATTGTAGCGCAGCGTGAAACATCACGTGGTGGTTCAACAAATGCTTCTGCAGAGGCGAAAAAAGTAGCTGAGTAAGCGTAGAAATTTAAGATAAAGCTTGGGAATAGAACAATGGCTGAAGAAAAGAAAACAACTAAAAAAGCGCCTGCTAAAAAGGCACAAGCACCAGCGAAAAAAGTAAAAGCTGTTGCAAATGTTACAGTGACACAAACAGGGTCGCCAATTGGTCGTAAAGCGTACCAACGTGCAACTTTGATTGGTTTGGGTCTAAACAAAATTGGCCGTACTAAAACATTGGAAGATACTCCGAGTGTTCGCGGTATGATTCGTAAAGTAGCCCACTTGATTAAGGTCGAAGACGCGGCGTAAGCGTTTAGATAGATATTTTTAAAGGAATAGAGCAATGAAACTCAATGAATTACAACCAAATGACGGTGCTGTTACAGATCGTAAGCGCGTAGGGCGCGGTATCGGTTCAGGTAAAGGTAAAACTTGTGGTGTTGGTCAAAAAGGTCAAAAAGCACGTTCAGGTGTTGCTATCAATGGCTATGAAGGTGGTCAAATGCCTTTGTACAAACGTTTACCCAAACGTGGATTTAGCAATTATGGAGCGAAAAAAACTGTTGAACTGTCTTTGGGTCGTTTACAAGAAGCTTTAGACAAGAAAATGATTGATGCTAAGGGCACAATCGATGAAGCAGCCCTTGTTGCTGGTAAAGTTATTAAAAATGCAAAAGATGGCGTTCGTTTGCTTGCTAATGGTGAGTTAACAACGAAAGTTGATCTTAAGCTTTCAGGTGCCTCGAAAGGTGCAATTGCTGCTGTTGAAAAAGCAGGCGGTAAAGTGGAAGTTGTTAAAAAAGAGAGCAAAGCACCTCTACCAAAACGTGGTGGTCCAGACGCCCAGTAGTTTTGTTTGGAAATTGCTGAAAAAGTGATCTTTTTCTGTATTTATTATTGATTATTTCAGAGGGTCATCTTGTCAGATGGCCTTCTTTCTTTTAAAGATAGTACTTACCAAAATATTAGGATTATAGAGGATATTTATTATGGCATCAGCCGTCGAGCAACTCGCCAAAAACGCTAACTGGGGCGCTTTTTCAAAAGCGACAGAATTAAAACAGCGCATTATGTTTGTGTTGGGAGCGCTTCTTGTTTACCGCCTAGGAACGTATATTCCTGTGCCGGGTATTGATCCGATCGTTTGGAAAGAGATTTACTCTCAAAAAGGTGGCGGCATCTTGGATATGTTTAATATGTTCTCAGGTGGTGCGCTTCAGCGTATGACGATTTTTGCGTTGAACATCATGCCTTATATCTCGGCATCTATTATTATGCAGCTTGCAACTTCTATGTCTCCGAAAATGGAAGCATTGAAGAAAGAGGGTGAGTTTGGCCGTATGAAAATCAACCAATACACGCGTTATTTAACGGTTCTCCTTGCTTCTGTTCAAGCGTATGGTCTGGCTGTTGGTTTGGAAAGCTTACAAGGGGCGAGTGGTTCGGCCGTTCTGGATCCAGGTTTATTCTTCCGCGCTTCAACGGTTATTACTATTGTTGGCGGTACAATCTTTATCATGTGGCTTGGCGAACAAATTACACAACGTGGTATCGGTAATGGTATTTCACTTATTATCTTTGCTGGTATTGTCGCGGAATTGCCGCGCGCCGTTGTATCTACGCTTGAGCTAAGTCGTGAAGGGGGAATGAACCCATTGGCGCTCTTATTCTTACTTGCATTAGTTGTTGGTGTGATTGTTTTAATCGTATTTTTTGAGCGCGCTCAACGCCGTGTAACGGTTCAATACCCAAAACGTCAACAGGGCAACCAAATGTCTATGGGGGCGCAAAACCATATTCCTTTGAAGCTTAATACTGCGGGTGTTATTCCACCAATCTTTGCTTCATCTCTTTTATTGTTGCCTTTGACTATTGTTGGTTTTACAGGCGCAGATGGTGGTGATTTCACAGCAACAATTTCTAGATGGCTTCAGCATGGTCAGCCAGCTTACATGGCACTTTATGGTGGTTTGATCTTATTCTTTGCATTTTTCTATACGGCGATTGTGTTCAATCCAGAAGAAAATGCGGATATGCTACGTAAACACGGCGGTTTCATTCCGGGGATTCGTCCGGGTAAAAGCACGGCAGATTATCTTGATTACGTTTTGACACGTATTACCGTTATTGGTGGTTTGTATCTTGTCTTTATCTGTTTATTACCAGAATTTATGATTTCTAAATTTAGTTTGCCATTTTACTTTGGTGGAACATCTCTTTTGATTGTGGTGACCGTGACAATGGATACAGTGGCACAGGTTCACTCTCATTTGATTGCGCATCAATATGAAGGATTGATCAAGAAAACAAAATTACGCGGTTCAGGCCGTCAGCGTCGCCGTTAATATTCTATAAAAGTAAGGAGACTTATTCATGAATATCATCTTTTTTGGCCCTCCAGGTGCAGGAAAAGGCACACAAGCAAAGATCATTGAGGATAAATATGGTCTAAAGCAGCTTTCAACCGGCGATATGCTGCGCGCTGAAGTTTCTCAAGGAACAGATCTTGGCAATCAAGCAAAAGCGATTATGGATCGTGGAGAACTTGTTTCCGATGAGATCGTTATTGGAATGATTGCGGCGCGTGTGGACTCTAAGAGCTGCAAAAAAGGTGTGATTTTTGATGGTTTTCCAAGAACTGAGGCGCAAGCCGTTGCTTTAGATGCGATGTTAAAAGAGCGTGGCAAAAAAATTGACTTGGTTTTAGAGCTTCAGGTTGATGATAATGCGCTTGTTGAGCGTATTGAGAAACGTGCTCAAGAAGAAGGGCGTAGTGACGATAACGTTGAAGCACTTAAAAATCGCCTTGCCCAGTATCGTAGCTATTCAGCAGAAGTATTGCCGTATTATAAGGCGCAAGGTGATGTACCGCCAGTTGATGGTATGCGTCCTATTGATGAGGTTACAATGCAAATTGAAGCGATTTTAGACACGGACGAAGAAGCATAGTATTATTGCGTAAATAGTGCTAAAAACCTTAAAATTAGCAGTTGACGCGCCGCTTTTTATGCCTATAATGCGGCAAATCTAGAGACTTGTTTAGGGCTTTTTTCCTTGGAAATTCGCAGAAATGCAGGACTTTTGATAAGTGTAGGAACCGGCCATTTTAGAGATAAAATTTTACGGTTTCGTTAGAGATTAATCATAAAGGAGCAGACATGGCCCGTATTGCAGGTATAAATATTCCTGATCGTAAGCGCGTAACAATCGCGTTAACTTATATTCACGGTATCGGACGCACAAAAGCGCGTGAGATTTGTGAAGTAACAGGTATCGATAAAACTCGTCGTATGAATGAGTTGAGTGAAGATGAATTAAACCAACTTCGTGCAGAAATTGATACAGACAAGTACCTTATTGAAGGTGATCTTCGTCGTGAAGTTTCAATGAACATTAAACGTTTGATGGACATGGCATGTAACCGTGGTTTACGTCACCGTAAACACCTACCTGTTCGTGGTCAAAGAACACGCACAAATGCCAGAACACGTAAAGGTCCGGCTAAACCGATTGCTGGTAAGAAGCCAGTCGGTAAATAAGCAACAGGATTGAAGGAATAGAAAAATGGCTAAAGCAGCAGTTAAAACAAAGAAAAAAACAAAAAAGAATATTACGGCCGGTCAGGCACACGTGAATTCATCTTTTAATAATACGCTTATTACAATCACAGATGCACAAGGAAACGCTGTTTCATGGTCATCTGCAGGTATGATGGGTTTTAGAGGATCTCGTAAATCTACACCATATGCAGCGCAGATTGCAGCAGAAGATGCGGGTAAGAAAGCACAAGAACACGGTATGAAAGAACTTGATGTTCTTGTTCGTGGTCCTGGTTCAGGTCGTGAGTCAGCTCTTCGTGCGTTGAGTTCAATTGGATTTACAATTAAATCTATTAAAGATATCACGCCGATCCCACATAACGGATGTCGTCCACCAAAACGTCGCCGCGTGTAATGAATTACTGAGAGCATCCGTGTTAATGGGTGCTTTCATTATAATTAAAACAGTAACAAGAGGCCGGTTAAGACCCGGATGAAGTGAAAAGGAAAAAAAATGATACATAAAAATTGGCAAGAATTGATTAAACCTTCAAAAGTTGATATTGACCACGGTGCAAACCCACAAGTAACAGGTAAAGTTGTTGCAGAGCCTTTAGAGCGTGGTTTTGGCTTAACGCTTGGTAATGCGCTTCGTCGTATTCTTCTATCATCTCTACAAGGTGCTGCCGTTACTGCGATCCAAATTGACGGTGTTTTACATGAGTTCTCTTCTATCGAAGGTGTTCGTGAAGATGTGACTGATATCGTGCTTAATGTTAAGGCGATTGCTGTTCGTATGCATGTTGAAGGGCCTAAGAAAATGCGTTTACAAGCAGAGGGGCCTTGTGAAGTGACTGCTGGTCTTATCGAAGCTGGCGCAGATATCGAAATCATGAATCCAGATCTAGTTATTTGTACACTTGATAAGGGTGCAAAACTGAACATGGAAATGACAGTGAATACTGGTAAGGGTTACCGTCCAGCGGCGCAAAACCGTCCAGCGGAATGCCCTGTTGGCTTAATTCCAGTGGATAGCGTGTTTTCACCAGTGCGTAAGGTTACTTATGAAGTTGAAGATACTCGTGTTGGTCAGATCACTAATTATGATAAGTTGACACTTCAAATTGAAACTAATGGTGTTATCACACCTGAAGATGCTGTGGCATTTGCTGGTCGTATTCTTCAAGATCAGCTTCAGGTATTTATTAACTTTGATGAACCAGAAGCGCAAAAAGAAAAAGAAGAAGAGGAAGAATTACCATTCAACCGTAACCTTCTTCGTAAAGTGGATGAGCTTGAACTTTCTGTTCGTTCTGCAAATTGCCTTAAAAATGATAACATCGTTTACATTGGCGATCTTGTTCAGAAATCAGAGAGCGATATGCTTCGTACACCAAACTTTGGTCGTAAGTCATTGAACGAGATTAAAGAAGTTCTAACTAACATGGAAATTCATCTCGGTATGCAGGTCGAAGGTTGGCCACCAGAAAATATTGAAGAGTTGGCTAAGAAATTAGACGATCCTTTTAGTGCTTAATTAAGAGCGCGCGTAAGTAATAATTTAAATTAAGGAAGATATGTCATGAAACACGGCATCAAGCAAAGAAAACTAAATAGAACGTCACAGCACCGTAAGGCGATGTTGGCGAACATGGCAGCGGCTCTTGTGAAGCATGAGCAAATCACAACAACTTTGCCAAAAGCAAAAGAGCTTCGTCCATTCGTGGAGAAACTTGTGACTTTCGGTAAAAAAGGAAAATTGTCTGATCGTCGTCTTGCAATGTCAAAAATGCGTGATGAAGATCAGGTATCAAAACTGTTCGGTGAATTAGCTGAGCGTTATAAAGATCGCCAAGGTGGTTACCTTCGTATCATGAAAGCGGGCTTCCGTTATGGTGATAATGCGCCGATGGCAGTGATTGAATTTGTTGATCGTGATGAATCAGCAAAAGGTCAAGACAGCGGCCCAGTATTCGATGATGTAGCAGAAGAGGCTCCTGAAGAGAAAATGGCAGCAACAGCTTAAGTTCTATTTTAGACAAAAGAATAAAATTAAAGCGGCTTTGATGGCCGCTTTTTTATTGTTTGAATTTTGATGTGTTTAAATATTAGGCCGCATTCTTATTTTTGTAAGTATTTTCTTCTGCAGGAAATGATCGTTCCTGAACATCTTTGGCATACTGCGACAATGCATTATCAATATTCTTGTTTAAATCGGCATAAGCCTTTACAAACTTTGGTTTGCGTCCTACTGATAGTCCAAGCATATCTTCGGTCACTAATATTTGCCCATCGCATGCAGCAGATGCGCCAATGCCAATGGCTGGAATGCTAACGCTTGCGGTAATAACGGCGGCAAGTGGTTCTGGTACGGCTTCGATAACAAATGAGAACGCGCCAGCTTGCTCAACGGCTTTTGCATCTTTCATAAGTTGTTCAGCTTGATCCTGTTCTCTTCCCTGTACTTTAAACCCATCAGGAGAGTTTACCGATTGTGGAAGAAGGCCAATATGTCCCATTACAGGAATATCACTATTAGTTAGCAGTTTTATTGTGTCTTTTATATTTTCTCCACCTTCAAGTTTGACGGCGCAAGCTCCAGTTTCATTTATAATTGTTTGGGCATTCTTTAAGGCCTCTTCTGGACTGTTCTCATAAGAACCAAAAGGCATATCAACAACGATTACAGCATTCTTGCTAGATTTTATGACGGCACGTCCGTGACGAACCATCATCTCTATGTTTGCATTTTGTGTGCTATTTTCACCATATAAAACCATGGAAAGACTATCGCCGACTAGAATTAAATCACAATGTTGATCTGCAATATTAGCCATAGGAGCGGTATACGCTGTTAAACAGACAAGAGGCGTCTTATTTTTTGCGCTTTTTATATTTTGAACAGTTTTTCTCATATTTTACAGATATAGGGATAACGAAGATGAATCAAACCATTTTTACGCCATATTTTCTCTTTAAAAACAGTTCTATGATTAGAAAACTTCTTTATATTTTTTCAATTGGGTTGATAGGGATAGGCGCTAGCGCTTTTGCGCAAGAGCGTATAACACCGAACAGTAGAGATCAACTCGTTCTTTCTTACTCTTCTGTTGTGAAGAAAGTATCTCCCGCTGTTGTGAATATTTATACAAAGCGTGTAGTGACGCGTAGTTATAGTCCATTTGGCGGCGATCCATTCTTTGAACAGTTCTTTGGTAATAGTTTTGGTATGGGCGGCCTTAATCGCCAGCAAGTTGAAAGTTCTTTAGGGTCGGGTGTTATTGTTGATGCGGGCGGCGTTGTTGTAACGAATGCGCATGTTATTAAAGGGGCGCAAGAAATTTCTGTCGTTCTTAATGATGGCCGAGAGTTTGATGCAGAACTCGCTATTAAGGATGATCGCTCTGATCTGGCCGTTCTTCGTATGAAAACCAAGGGAGAAGATTTGCCTTTTGCAACATTAAAACCCAGTGAAAACCTAGAAGTCGGTGATATTGTTATTGCGGTTGGTAATCCTTTTGGTGTGGGGCAAACAGTGACGAGCGGTATTATCTCGGCGCTTGCGCGTTCTTCGTTGAATATCAATGATTTTAACTTTTTCATTCAAACTGACGCAGCAATTAATCCAGGTAACTCTGGTGGTCCTTTGGTCTCAATGGATGGCGGTGTTATTGGTATTAATACGGCGATTTATTCACGTTCAGGTGGATCATTAGGGATAGGTTTTGCCATTCCATCAGAAATGGTGCAAACCGTTATTGCCGCAGAAAAAACAGGACAAAGAAATATTAGTGTGGCACGTCCTTGGATTGGTGCTTCTGGGCAGGCGGTTACCTCGGATATTGCAGATTCTTTGGATTTAAAGACAACGAAGGGCGTTCTTATTTCTCAGTTGCATTCGAAAAGTCCAGCTAAGAAATCAGGGCTTAAAGTCGGTGATGTGGTAATTTCTATCAATGGTAAACTGATCAATGATCCTGCTGAAATGCGTTTTCGCCTTGCTACAGTTCCTTTGGGACAAAAAGCGTCAATAGAAGTAATGCGCAAAGGTAAAAAGGAGAGTTTTTCTGTTATGGCTATCGCACCACCAGAAGATCCTCCACGTGAAGAAACAACGCTTGAGGGGGCTCATCCGCTAAATGGCGCAATTGTTGGGTATCTTAACCCGCGTGTGAGTGTTGAGCTTGGTTTGGAAAATGATGATCGTGAAGGCGTTGTTGTTCTTGGTTTCTCTAGACGTACTCGGGTTAGTCAAATTGTTGCGCCAGGTGATATTATTCTTTTAATAAATGATGATGAAATTGAAGATATTAAAGACTTGAAACGAGGGTTGGATCAGGCAGCACGCCGTGGTACATTTAACCTCGTTACAGAGCGCAAGGGGCGTCGTAATCATATTGTCATTCGTTAGAAGATTTTTTTATGTCGTTATTTTCCGTTTCTAATTCAACTGATAACACTTATAAGGATGCCCAAAGGCAATAAATGGTTTCTTGCTTGGACAACCCTCTTTTTGCCAGAAATGCTGAAAGTGAAGAGCTTTTCTTATTCTATTTTGTGTTTTTATACCTTCTTTTGATGAAAAAGCGTCTCGTTTCTGCTAAGAAATAGGGATGAATAATCCTCAAAGTCTTTTTGAAACTGCTGGATTAGAGAAGGATACGCCGCGTCCTTTGGCTGATCTTTTGCGACCACAAAGTTTTGATGGTGTTGTTGGTCAAGATCACTTGTTAGGGGATGATGGCGTACTTACACGCATGCTTAGCGGTGGGTATTTATCTTCACTTGTTTTTTGGGGACCGCCTGGTGTGGGAAAAACCACAATGGCGCGTATTTTGGCGGGGCATAGCAATAATCATTTTGAACAAATATCGGCAATATTCTCTGGTGTTGCTGATTTAAAGAAGCTGTTTGAAGGGGCGAAGATGCGCCGTCAAGCGGGACAGGGCACGTTACTGTTTGTAGATGAGATACATCGTTTTAATAAATCACAACAAGACGCTTTCTTGCCCGTCATGGAAGATGGTACAATTACACTCATTGGTGCAACGACAGAAAATCCGTCTTTTGAATTGAATGCGGCGCTTCTTTCAAGATGTCAGGTTCTTGTTCTCAAACGTTTAGATGATAAGGCGCTTGATAACCTTTTAGTCAATGCAAAAGAACGTCTTGGTGGATCACTTGGTTTAACTGATGAAGCAAAAGAAACTTTAAAGGCACTTGCCGATGGGGATGGACGTTATTTTCTATCATTGATTGAACAAATTCATGCGCAAGTTAAAGATCAATCAGATGATCTTGATACTGAAGGACTTCTGAAAATCATTCAAAAGCGCGCACCTGTTTATGATAAGGGAGATGATAGTCATTATAATCTCATTAGTGCGCTTCATAAATCTGTGCGTGGATCGGATGTTGATGCGGCGCTTTATTGGTATGCACGCATGCTTGCAGGCGGTGAAGACCCACGTTACTTGGCGCGCCGTATAGTGCGCATGGCGGTTGAGGATATTGGCCTTGCTGATCCGCAAGCCTTTCAACAAACTATGCTGGCATGGGAGGCTTATGAACGCCTTGGTTCGCCTGAAGGAGAACTGGCCATTGTGCAGGCGCTCATTTATTTGGCAACTGCGCCAAAATCTAATGCGGGTTATGTTGCTTATAATAAGGCGATGAAGGCGGCAAAAGAGACAGGCTCTTTAATGCCTCCAGCTCATATTTTAAATGCACCAACGGCGTTGATGAAAGATATTGGCTATGGCGATGGATATAAGTATGATCCTGACCAAGAAGACGGATTTTCTGGGCAGAATTACTTTCCTGATGATATGTCCAGAGCGCAATTTTATGATCCACCAGAGCGTGGATTTGAACGTGAAATTAAGAAACGCCTCGATTATTGGCAGAAATTGAGAGATAAGAAGAACGCATGAATATTATTTTATCAATTGCCGCAGGAGGCGCTTTGGGTGCTGTATGTCGATATGGGGTTAATATGGGCGCCGTATTAGTATTTGGGCATGGCTTTCCGTGGGGAACATTGATAGTTAATATAGTAGGTTCATTCTTGATGGGCGCTTTAGTTGCCTTATTTGCACATTTGGGTAATCCATCACAAGAAGCGCGTGCATTTTTAACTGTGGGACTGTTGGGGGCAATGACAACATTTTCGACGTTCTCTTTGGATACGGTTACGCTCTTTGAACGTGGTGATTACATGATAACAGCCGTTTATACAGGAGCGTCAGTTTTCTTTTCAATAGCCGCATTGTTTGCGGGATTATTTGTAGTTAGGCAGTTAGTAGCATGAGCGGTGTAAAACTTATCGAAGTAGAACAAGATGATGACGGTCAGCGTATTGATCGCTGGCTAACAAAGAAACTCCCTGGTGTCCCTTTTAGCCTGATCCAAAAAGTGATGCGTAAAGGCCAAGTTCGTGTTGATGGCGGACGTGTGAAAACAGACACACGTTTAAAGGTTGGGCAGATTGTTCGTGTGCCGCCCGTCCAACATCGTGAGGCGGGTGAGAGGAAACTATCATCAACTGATGCTAATTACATGCGTTCACTCGTTATTTATGATGATGGTGATATTATTGCGATTAACAAGCCTTCTGGCTTGGCAACACAAGGCGGTACGAATGTTACGCGCCATGTTGATGGAATGCTTGAGGCGCTCAATAACCAAGATGGTGTAAAGCCGCGTCTTGTTCATCGTCTTGATAAAGATACTTCGGGTGTTTTATTGCTCGCACGTTCTGCAAACATTGCACGTGATCTTGGAAAGGTTTTTAAGGGCCGTGATATCCAAAAAATATACTGGGCTTTGGTTTCTCCCGCGCCACTCATGAATAATGGTGAAATACGTGCGCCTATTCATAAGGCTGGTAGCTCGCAAAATGAAAAAATGGTTGTTGATGTAGAAGAAGGGTTGGCTGCGACGACTTTATTTGATGTTATGGATCGGGCGCATAAACAGGCTGCTTTTGTCGCTTTTTGGCCTAGAACGGGTCGTACGCATCAAATTCGTGTCCATGCAGAGCATTTAGGCTGTCCGATTATCGGGGATCGAAAATACAATAGACGCGAGATTGAACATGAGCATGAAGAGATTACTCTTGATGATCAGAAGTTGCATAAACGTCTTCATTTGCATGCACGTGAAATTACGTTTAAGCATCCAAAATCAAAAAAAATTACAACTATCACCGCAGATCTTCCAAAAGATTTGAATGATAGTTGGCAGGCCTTGGGCTTTGATCCTTCAACGAAAACAAAACCATTTCAGGATATTGATTTCAGGTTTGGTAAAAAAGAAATTAAAAAAACAAAGGCAAAGAAGAAAAAATGAGTAAAAAAAAGAAACAAAAAAAATCATTCCTAGTATCTTTTTTGAAGAAGGTGCCTTGGGTTATTGGATTTGCTATTATTTTTATGATTTTGAGTTTAAAGGCTGTTGAACGGTTTCCTCAGCCATTAAAAGAGGGCATTCAAGGTTACTTAGAAATCGTTTTAGGGCAGAGAACGTCTATTACAAAATTGGAAAAAATTACCTTTTTTCCAGATATCTATATTCAAATGAAGGATTTAGTTTTTAGTGATTCTACAAATGTAGCGCTTACCAATATGACTATAGGAGAGGTTAAGGCACATATTCCTTTTTTAAATACATTTACCGCTAAGCGTAATATATATGATTTTGAAATTCATAAACTAGATGCTCTTGCCGGCGTTATCACACCTCATAAAATTATAATTGATGTACTGGATATTGTTCCGCTGTCAGAAGACGATGAAAAAGGAAAGCTGTTTGCTATTGGAAAATATGCTGAACAACCCCTTTCTATGAATGTACGTGTAGATCATAAAAAAACATTGTTTGGTAAAACTGCTTATCGTGTTCCCAAACATACTAAGTTTTCATTAACTGTTGGTGATGTAACGTTGAATACTGATCTGATTAACGATGGTAAGGATGTTTGGTTCAGAAATGGTACCCTTGAAGCTAATGGTATTACCCAGCCTATAAAAGACAGCTCTTTAATAAGGGATAAAGCTATGTATGATACAAATATTGTCGCTTGTTTATTAGAGCATGATTATAAAAATACCGCTAAGATATGCGATAATTATATGTATAAAGAAGAATAGTGAGATATTAACCATGAAAAAATTCTATAGCTTGGTTTCAAGCACTAAAAATGATGAAGGTTACGTGATACAGCTGGATGGAAAGCCTGTACAAACTCCGTTAAAACAAGATTTGGTGGCGCCTAGTCAAGCTTTAGCCGATGCTATTATAGCGGAGTGGAGCGCGCAAGGTGAAACTATTAATCCAGACACAATGCCATTGACGCAGACACTAATTACAGCGATTGATAAAATTCGTGATCGTGAGGCGATTACAGTAGGGGTAATGAAGTATCTAGATACCGATCTTGTTTGTTATTGGGCGAAGAAACCTCCTGAGCTAGCGGCAAAGCATAAGGAAGTGTATGGCCGTTGGGCCAAGTGGTTTGATGAACATTTTGAAGTGCCTCTTTATACAACCAAGAAAATAGAAGCTTTAAAACAAGATGAAGAAGCGCATAAACGTGCTTGGAATTATATTGAAGCACTTGATGATTATTATTTTACTGTTCTTCATATTCTAACTTCTTTAACGGGCTCTATTATTGTTTCTTTGGCTTTTTGTGAAGGTGATATTACACCAGAAGAAACATTTGAAGTTGTTAAACTAGATGAATTATTTAAATCAGAAATCTATAATGAAGATGTTCATGGTGCCGCTCCTCAAGAAGAAGCTGAACGTGAGCATCTTAAGAAAGAACTTGCTGCGGCGCAGCAATTCCTCGATCTTGTGAATGCGGAATAGTCTCCATGTCTTTTAATGGTTTGATTGCGGGTGATGATGGCATTCAACGTTGTTGGTGGCCTAGTGATGATCTTGAATATATTCGCTACCATGATGAAGAGTGGGGACCTCCCGTTGATGACGATAAGCGTTTATTTGAAAAAATATGTTTAGAAGGGTTTCAGGCTGGATTGAGCTGGCTTACTATTTTAAGAAAACGAGATAATTTTAGAAAAGCATTTGATAATTTTGATTTCTATAAAGTAGCCAAATATGCAAATGATGATGTAGAACGTTTAGTGAAAGACGCTGGTATTATACGCCACCGAGGAAAAATTACTTCAACGATCAATAATGCTAATCGTGTTCAGGAACTTATAAAAGAGTTTGGATCATTTGCTGCTTATATTTGGCGGTTTGAACAGCCTGAAAACACACGCCCTTTAAAATGTGATTATGATTCTTTGTCTAAAATCACGATGAGTGATGAGTCAAAAGCGCTATCCAAAGACCTTAAAAAGCGCGGTTGGTCTTTTGTTGGCCCTACAACTTGCTACGCTTTTATGCAGTCTATGGGCATGGTGAATGACCATGTTGAAGGCTGTCATTGCCGCGATAAAATAGATCAGGCGCGCAAGAATTTTAAACGGCCTGTTTAAGGTATTTAAATTTTTTCTTGCTATCAGCTACCATCTTGTGAGAAGCTATCTTTGGTTTAAGGAAATAAAAATGATTTTTACATTTAAAAATACATATAAAAAATTAGGGCGATCCGCCTCTAAATCATTCGTCTATCCGCTTGTTCAATCAATGCGGTAACTGCGATGGCCTAGAGCGCATCGCGCTTTCAGGCCAACAAAGAACTCCTTAATATATCCATTATATATCTTGTTTTCTTCTCGGTCTGGCCACTTAAACGCCAAAATTAAAACTGAAAGTAAAACAATGAAAAAAAAGATAACTTATAAAGATATAACGCGTTTTTCACTCCACTATTGGATGAAATCACCTGTTCGTTTTTTTGCGACAGCAATTATGATATCTCTGGCAGCCGTTATTGACTCTATCTTTCCAATTGTTACTGGCCGTCTTGTGAATGCAATGACGAGCACGGATTTGAGTAGGGTGGGAGTGGAATTCATTTCATTTTTACCAAAAGCTGTTGTTATGGCTTTATTGCTATTGGTTATTGTTGAGTTTTTATATCATGGCGTTCGCAATATTGCTTACGGGTTATGGAATCGTGTGGCTGTTGATATATTGCAAAGTATAACGCAAGATTTATTTTATAAAGTTCAACGTTTCTCAACGGACTGGCATGCAAATAGTTTTGCTGGCGGAACTGTTCGTAAAATCACGCGTGCTATGTGGTCTTTTGATACTTTTGAAGATATTTTTATTATGTATCTTCTGCCAACTGGAATTGTGATGATTAGTATCATTGTCAGTATGACGCTGCATTGGCCTATTATGGGATTTGTTACATTCATATCTGTAGTTGTTTATGTTGCTATTAGTGTTTGGACAGTGCTTTGTATTAACGCAAAGAATTTTAAACGAGCTGCAAAAGCAGATACAGAAGTGGGAGCAGCCATTGCGGATGCTGTTACCTCAAATCATACGGTTAAGTCTTTTGGTGCCGAGATCAAAGAAGATGTTATTCTAAGTGGTGTAACAGGATGTTGGAGACGTTTAGCTTTAACAAGTTGGCAAATTGCCAATGGTACAGATTTATTGAGACGTTATGTTAGTGTGCTCATGATGCTGTTGATGGTTGGAACATCTCTGTGGCTTTGGTCTCAGGAGCGCGCTGACACTGGTGATATTGTTTACGTTTTTACAAGTTTTATCGTTCTTTCTGCTTACTTACGCCATATCGGTGAACAAGTTGCCAATATGCAACGTGCTGTCAGTGAAATGGAAGATGGTGTTTCATACTGGCTTCGTGAAGATGATGTTGTCGATAAAGAGGGAGCAAAAGATTTTATTCCTGAGGAAGGGCGTATTACTTTCGATAAAGTGTCATTCTCTTATGATGAAGACCAAACATCGATTTACGAAGATTTTTCTATTGAAATTAAAGCAGGAGAAAAAATAGCTTTAGTTGGATATTCAGGTTCAGGAAAATCAACGTTCGTGAAGCTCTTGCAACGTTTTTATGACGTGCAAGGTGGAGAAATACGTATTGATGGGCAAGATATTTCTAGTGTTACGCAAAGCTCTTTACGTCGTGCGATTTCACTTGTGCCGCAAGATCCGATTTTATTTCATCGTAGTTTGATGGATAATATTGCTTATGGCTGCCCTGATGCAACCAAAGAAGATGTTATTGAGGCGGCGAAACAGGCTTATGCCCATGATTTTATTGAAACGTTGCCAGAAGGATATAATACACTTGTTGGTGAACGTGGTATTAAGCTTTCTGGCGGTGAACGTCAGCGTGTAGCGCTTGCTCGGGCAATTTTAACCAATGCCAATATCTTGGTTATGGATGAGGCAACGTCTTCTCTTGATTCTGTTTCTGAGCATTATATTCAAAAAGCGCTTAAGAATTTAGAGCAGGATAGAACAACTATTACGATTGCTCATCGTCTTTCAACGATTAAAGATGCAGAGCGTATTTTAGTGTTTGATAACGGAAAAATTATTGAGCAAGGAACGCACGCAGAATTGGTTGCTCAAGAAGGATCTCACTATAAACATTTATATGAGATGCAGGTTCTAGATTTAATTGGTGATTAACAAATTAAAGAACAATGTCGCCGGATAGAATTTTTTTAATCGTTTCGATATAAAAATCTGGTTCGGCGGCCTTGACTTTATTTTCTATGTCATCAACGGAGTCAGTCGGTAAGACGGAAATTTCTTTTTGTGCGACGATTGCGCCTTTATCATACTCACTATTAACTATATGAATAGTGATTCCTGTTTTACTGTCGCTATTTGCTTTTACTGCTTCGTGAATATGACGTCCATACATGCCTTGTCCGCCATGATTGGGAAGGAGCGCAGGGTGAACGTTTAAGATAGCGTTAGGAAAAGAGCTGATTGTTTTAGGACCTATGAGTTTCATATAGCCAGAACAAATAACCAATTTAATTTTTTCATCTTGTAGTCTTTGCGCAATGGCTGTGTCTAAATCTTCGACATTAGGATGCGTTTTACTATTAAGACAAGCTGTCTTTAAGCCTTTATCGTCAGCCCATTCTAATGCAGTGCTTCCTGAATTGTTGCTAATCATAAGAGTTGGTGATGCCCGTAGTTCTCCTTCAAAGCACGCATCTGTGATGGCTTTAGCGGATGATCCATTGTAAGAGGCGAGAAAGGCTATATTCATTAAATAATCCAGCTTTTTGGTTTGTTGATTTCTTTTCCTTTCATGGCGAGCACTGTTCCTTTTCCAAATCTATAAAGGAGATAGATTAGGATAGGGAGAATCGCTATAAGGCCAGAAATGGCAAGAGTTTGACCATTAGTACGCATAAATTCAGGCATACACGGGGCGATAAAACCATAAAGCTCTTGCATATCCGTACTTTCTGGATTTGCAAGAATATGTTCGTAGAGAGGACTTGCACACACTGTCATCGCGTTTGGATCATAATTAGGAAGAAGATAAATAATTGCGGTAGTTAAAGTCAACGCGGGAAGTATGAATATTCCAAACCATATTGAACGGATGATATATGTTGCGTGATTATTGCTAAAGCTTAATGCTTCAGACTTTGATCGTAAAATATATGCTGCAATAAGAAGGAAAATAAATAATATCGTTGCGACAAGGGTAAAAGAAATAGAAGGGATGAAGGCCATTATAATTGACGCCCATATTGCTCCATAAAGGTAAATGATATTCTTTTGTTCTTTTTCTGTAATTTTTCTCATGGGTTTTTACCTCCGGTCAAATATCTTTTCAATGTCTTTTAAATCTAGTGTGATGTAGGTTGGTCTGCCATGATTGCAGTGACCTGAATTTTCTGTTTTTTCCATCTCACGTAAGAGAGCATTCATTTCTTCTGCGTTCATGCGTCTGCCAGATCTAACGGATCCATGGCATGCCATGGTGGACAATATCTCGTGCAATTTTTTTTCTAAAATTGTCGAGCTATCTTGATCCTCAAGTTCGTCCAAAATATCAGGTAAAAGTTTTTTGATGTTTGCGCGCGTGCCTAATAAAGCAGGGATTGAGCGTACGGCAATTGATCCTGCGCCAAAATTATCTATTTCTAGCCCTAGTTTTTGCAAGGCTTCTTTATGCTCTAATAAATGTGCGACTTTATCTTCATCTAAGTCAATTATTTCAGGGACGAGAAGCCCTTGAGAAATAACACCCTCGTTCTCGAGTTGGTGTTTAAACTTCTCATAAACAAGGCGTTCGTGTGCGGCGTGCTGATCGACGATAACAAGGCCTTCACTGCTTTGTGCAATGATATAGTTTTCATGAATTTGTGTGCGTGCTGCGCCAAGGGGGAAAGTGTTTTCCTCTTGTATAAAATCTTGCGGTACTTCTGCACGGGCAGCGGGTTCAAATTGTCCTAATTCACCTGATTGAAAATTTTGTGTTTCTAATGGGGAATAGAGTTCTTGATGTTTTTCGGCTAGATTTCCGTATCCATTATTTTGATGTGCGTAATATGATGGAACGGCAGAGGTACTTCCTCTGTTCATTGGTAATGAAGAGAATGATCCTGCCTGCGCTTTACCGAGAGCTGCGGTTGATATTGTGGACGATGTTGTCATGCCCGCCTCTAACAGCGCGTGTTTGAGTGCTGTAATTATAAGGCCGCGCACATGGCCGGTATCTTGAAAACGAACTTCAGCTTTTGCTGGGTGAACGTTTACATCAACGGCGGCAGGCGGTAGATCAATATACAGCGCAACAATAGGGTGACGACCACTGTGAAGAACATCCATATAGGCGGCGCGAATACAGCCTAATAGAAGGCGGTCTTTAACGGGACGGCCATTAACAAATAAAAATTGTTGCATAGTGTTGGAACGGCTTAAAGTAGGTAGACCAGCGTGTCCTGTAACAGATAGCTCCTCCCGTATCGCTTTAACGGGAACAGAGTTCTCGCCAAATTCTTTACCTAATACTGCGGACAAGCGTTCACGGCGCTGGTCAAGAAGATTACCCTGTTCAGGCGCTAGGTGCAGAGAGGTTTTATCATTATGGGTGAGCTTAAAGCCAATGGCCGGAAAGGCCATGGCTATACGTGAGATTGTATCTTTGATAGCGGTAAACTCGGCGCGATCAGATTTTAAAAATTTAAGACGTGCTGGTGTGGCATAAAAGAGATCGCGCACTTCAACAGTTGTCCCTTGAGGATGTGAGGCTGGCGTTAGGCCTTTATCATTTCCGCCATGAACTTTTATTTCCCAAGCTTCTCTTTCGGTATCTGATTTTGATTTAATGGAGAGACGACTAATTGCACCAATAGAAGGGAGCGCCTCACCGCGAAAACCAAGGTGATTGATGTTTACGAGATCATCATCTGGAAGTTTAGATGTAGCGTGGCGACATAACGCCGCTTCTAATTCCTTTTTGCTCATGCCAAAGCCGTTATCGCGTATGGAAATTAGAGTTTTTCCGCCTTCACGGACATCAATATCAATTTGTGATGAACCCGCATCAATTGCATTTTCGACAAGTTCTTTAATGGCGGCTGCAGGTCTTTCAATAACCTCACCAGCAGCAATCTGATTAACCAGATAATCGGGTAAATGTCGTATACGCATAGGGGTAGAATAGAGGGGTTTGGGGGAAGATATCAATCAATTATTGCATCATCTGTGCGGGCTGCGGATAAGTCGACACCGTCTAGAATGGCGCCTGTAAGGTCAGCTTTTCTTAAATCGCAATCTTCAAGATTTGCGCCTGTTAAATCCACACCCATTAGAATAGAATCGCGTAAATCTGTTCCTGATAGATCTGTATAACGCATAACAGCACCACTAAGGTTCGTGCGCTGGATACGAACACCTGTGCCATCTGGGCTATCGAATTTTAGACCGCTTAGATTAGCACCGCTTAGATTAGCGCGAGAAAAAACACAATTTTGTAAAGATGAGCCGCGTAAATCGGCACTCATCATACGACAATCACGAAAGCTGGATTCATTTAATGTGGCACTTTGCATTTTGATCTCATTGAGATCCATATCAATGAAATTTGCTTTAATTGCTTTAATTGCTGTAAGAGGATACGTTTTTAAGTGCATAACATGTCTTAAATCAACGCCGCTTAAATCCATTTGAGCGCCTTTTTGTCCGGCTGAAGAAACCCATGCTTTGTGTTTGCTTAGAAGATCTTCTAAATCCTCTCCGCGCTCTTCTAGTGTGATTCCCATTGATTGATCGTCCATAATGCCATCAAGTTGTGCGCCTTGTAGCTCTACTTGTTCCATGACTGTACCACTCATGATGGAATCTTGCAGGTTTGCATTTGTCATGTTTGATCCAGTAAAGTTTGCATCGGTAAGATTGGCGCCACTGAATTTAACGCCTGTTAAGTCGGCTTCATTGATGGTTACGCCAGTCATATCGGCATCAGAAAAATCTGCTGATATTGCTTTTACACCTGTTAAATTTGTTTCTGTAAGCTGCGCGCCAGTAAAGATAGCGTTCCATGAGGATCTTTCATCATTAGTATTATCTCCAGCACGCTGACGATTTTGTAAAGTTCCATCAGAGCTCTGCTCCATGATTTTTCCTTCACGTAAATCTGCAGAATCTAAATCAGCACCTGTAAGATTGGCACCAGCAACATATGCGCCACGAAAGTCAGCGCGTTTAAAATCAGCATTTTCTAAGTTTGCATTACGAAGATCGCAGGCATAAAAACATGAGGCAATAAATATTCCATTAGACATGTCAGCATTTTTAAGTATTGATCCAGTGAAATCTGCTTGTGATAAATCAGCACTACGAAAATTTAAATCTGTAAGATCTAGAAATTTTAAGGATGCTCTTGCACCACCCTTTTTACCAATAGTGAATCTTTGGTGAAGGTTAATGACTTCATCAAGTTCTCTTTGAGAAAACCTGACAAGATTGTCTGGGCTGGGTGCTTTCTTATTCATACTTAAATCATTAGCAATTTCATAGGGTTAAGGAAAGTAAGAAATTTATTTATCGTCTTTTATGAGAGAAAATAATGCTTTAGTTGATGGATCCGCGGCATTTAACTCGTTATTTTCTATTTTATGAGCCATTTCTTTTCCAAGCTCTACACCAAATTGATCAAAAGCGTTAATATTCCAAATGATGCTTTGTACAAATACTTTATGCTCATAAAGAGCGATGAGCGTGCCCAAATGATAGCTATCCATTTTATCTAGAATAATGCTAGAGCAAGGGCGATCACCAAGGAATTGTTTGTGTGGGCTGTCTGATTTTTTCCCCTGCATCAAAGCCTGTGGCTGAGCCAAGAAATTATTTAAGAGCTTATCATGATGATCTTTTAAGTCATGATTGGGTGTTTTTACTCCAATAAAATCACAAGGGATGATGTCTGTCCCTTGGTGGAGAAGTTGAAAAAAACTGTGCTGACTTGTTGTTCCAACACCACCAAAAATAATAGGTGATGTTTTATAAGCAATGATATTGCCATCTAAATCGATGTTCTTGCCATTTGATTCCATTTCTAATTGCTGCAAGTAGTCAGGGAATGCTTTTAATTCTTGCGCGTAAGGTAATATTACTTTGGCTTGATAGCCGCAGAAATTTCTATGCCAAATATCTATGAGTGCCATAATAACAGGGATATTTGTTTCTAACGCCTCCATTTCAAAGTGCTTATCCATATCGTGCGCACCATTTAAAAGATCTTTGAAGTTTTTTATTCCAAATGCAATAGAGGTTGTTAAACTAACCGCAGACCATAGACTGAAACGACCGCCCACACCTTCATCAAAGGCAACGACGTTGTTGTTATCAATACCATAGGCTTGGGCTTTTTCTGGATTTGCTGTGATAGCAATAAAGTGCTTCGAAATGAAAGTATCAGTGTTTAGTGATTTTTTAAGCCATTCTCGTGCTGTATCTGAATTTACGCGTGTTTCTTGCGTGGTGAAACTTTTTGAGACAACAATGAAAAGCGTTGTCTCAGGTTCACATGATGCTAACGCTCTTGTTAAATTTGTTCCATCAATGTTGGTAACGAAATGAAAATTTATATCAGATGTTTTTTGTTCTAAAAAGGCGTCATAGATAAGTTCAGGGCCTAAGCCAGATCCGCCTAACCCAATATGAACAATATTTTTTATCGGTTTTCCTGTTGCGCCCAACCATTTTTTATTGCGAATATCTTCGCTTATTTTTGTAAGTTGGATTAAATCTGCCGTACCATCACGCTGGTTTGTATGAAGGGCAGAACGATTTTCAGTTTTATTAACTATGTCACCATTAAAAAGTTTCTGTTTTTCCTCTTTTAAATTTTGTTCTTTAGCAAGGCCTAATAAGAGAGCGAGCGCCCCTAATGTTATTTTGTTTTTTGAAATGTCGTAATGGAGACCTTTTATAGAAAAGGATAAGCTGTTAAATCGGTCACTATCTTCTTGAAATAAATCAACGATTGAAGAGTTTTCTATCACTTTATGAAGTTTCTCTAGACTCTTCCAATATTGGCTTTGAGTAGGATTATTGGACATTAGGTAACTCTTTCAATATTGTGATATTGTTCTTTTGTGATGATTTTCCAACGAGGACAGTATTTATTTTTTCTTCTTTTAATATTCTTTGGGCAACACGTAAGACATCTTCTTTGGTGATGCTGTTGATGTTGTTTTTATATTGATCAAGATAATTAAGCGGGCGCTCATTTTTTTGTAAACTGATAAGCAATTTTGCAATTTTATTGGTGGATGTTAGTGAAAGGGGGAGGGATCCAGTGATGTAATCTTTAGCATTTTGTAATTCTTTATCGGTAATACCTTCTGTTTTAATACGTTTGATTTCTTGGTCAATAATTTCTAACATGCGTGGCACAGTGTCGTTTTTTGTAGATGTTGAAATATAGAGTTTTTGTGCATTGTCTAAAAAATCTAATGATGAGTATATGCCGTAAGTCATGCCTTCTTTTTCACGCGCCTGTTCCATAAGCCTTGAGCCAAAACCGCCGCCGCCCAATATATAATTAAAAACTTGCGCGGCGTAATAATCAGGATCTTTTCTATCAAAGGCCGGAAAGCTAATGTTTATAACTGTTTGCGGAATATTTTTTTGATAAAAATAAACGCCATTTTTATGTTCTGGCGCGGGCATTTCTTGTATATTTTTTTGTTTGTCGGGCAGATCACCAAAGATTCTATCTAATTGTGTTTGTAGTTCTTCTTTTGTGATATCACCCATAACGCCGATGATAAGCCGATCTTTTGTTAAGTAATTATCTTTGAATTCTCTTAGGTCATCCGCAGTTAAATTTTGCAAACTAGATATTGTGCCACCACTATTTAATGCATAGGGGTGGCCTTTATAGATAAGGTCGTTTTGAATGCGTGCCGCAATCCATTTTGGATTAGTGAGAGACGAACGGATACGGCTTATATTGGCTTGCTTCATGCGTTCAATAGGTTCTTTGTCAAATTTTGGTTTTGTAAGAGCGAGATTAAGAAGGTTAAAAGCTTCCTCTTTATATCGCGTGAGTGTTTTTAGATGACCGTTAAAATGGTCGCGACTATTACTAAATCCGAGCGCTATTGAGTTATCTCTGAGTTTTTTTTGAAAGTTTTGAGAATCTATATTTCCTGCGCCTTCATCAAGAGTGTTTGAAAGGAGTTTGCTACGCCCCTGTTTTTCTGCAGGGTCATTGATTGACCCTGATCCCTTAAAGGAGAATTGCATAGCAATGATGGGTAAAGAGTGATCTTCGACGAGCCAAGCTGTTAAACCATTTTTACTTTTAACTTCTTGAATATCAAGGAATCGTTCGTTTGCACGCACTGGTAGAGAAATTAGTATGAATATAAGAGTGTAATAAATGATGTGCATTATTTTGTTTCTCCTTCGAGTATTTTCGGAGAGATAAATCCAGAGATAGGGGCTCTTATCCATGGGGAATGAGAATTTAAATATTTTTGAGCGGCATTTTGAACATCTTGCACGGTTATAGCCGCAATATCTTCGGGCCAATTTTCAATGCTATCTAAATTTTGTCCTGTGGTAAGGCCACGACCAATAATCATGGCGGGTCCAGCTAAGCTATCACGGTTATAAACTGCAGAATCTTGAACGCGGCGAATAGCATCGAAAACTTCTTGTTCAGTTACGCCGTTATCTATTACTTTTTGTATCTCAATCATAAGTGCATTTTTCACATCAGTAAGCGTTTTATATTTAGTAGGTTTGCCGTAAATCCATAGTGATCCATAATCGAGACCATCTGATGAGTAAGAGAGGCCTGCAGAAATAGCAATTTTCTGTTCAATAACGAGTGATTTATAAAGGCGTGCTGTAGGGCCGCCGCTTAAAATTTCCTGTAAAATATCAAGGGCAAGAGCATCTTTTCTATTTGTCGCATAACTTGGGACAAGATAGCTGCGTTGGAAAGAAGCTTGATGAATAGAGCTATGTTCCATGTGTAGCTCTGTTTCGGCAATAGAAGGCGGTAAAACAGGACGGTTGCGTTTTGGAATATCTTTACGTGGTAATGTACCATAAGTTTTTTCAGCAAGTTTTTTAACTTGGCCTACGGTTACTGCGCCACTAATTACAAGTACGGCATTGTTAGGTGCATACCATTTATCATAGAATTCTTTCACGTCTTTCCATTCATAAGTTTTAATTTCATCCATCCAACCAATAATGGGGGTGCCGTAGGGATGATTAACAAATAACATAGAGCGCATTTGTTCATTGAAAAGCGCGCGGGGGTCGTTTTCTGTATTTTGACGGCGCTCTTCTAAAACAACATTCTTTTCAGACGTGTAATGTGTTGCTGGAGGTTTTGCATTCATCATGCGGTCAGCTTCCATTTCCATCATTTTTTCTAAATGATCATTAGAAATACTTTGGAAGTAGGCCGTGTAATCGTAGGATGTGAAAGCGTTATCATTGCCGCCATTTTGTTTAACGATCTTTGAGAAATCTCCAGAAGCAACTTTTTCTGTGCCTTTAAACAGGAGGTGTTCAAGGTAATGCGCCATGCCTGAAAAGCCTGCGATTTCATCTGCTGCGCCAACTTTATACCAAATCATATGTGTAATAACGGGGGCACGGTCATTTTCAACAACAACGACTTCAAGACCATTATCTAAAGTGAAAGTTTTTGCATTAAAAACCTTTGCTTGTACTGCGGGTGTTATAAGGAGGCAGAATAGAAAAAGCGTTACGAGGTTTACTGTAACGCTTTTTAAGATAGTTTTTTTTGTCATGGTTTGTGTGACCATTTTATTTCGTAACTGTTGGTGTTGCGCCATCGCTTACGGATTTTCCTTGCTCAATGTTTGTTTGAATGCGCTCAGATTCTTCTTTTGCATTGACGACTTCGGCAGGTGCTTCATATTTCTTTCCTGTAACACCGCCTAGAATTCTATCAATAGTCGGTTTTTCTTCATCATTCATTGCGCGTGTTTCCGCGTCAATAACATCACGAATGTCAGGCGCCGTTAAATCAATACCTGTTTTTTGTAAGAGAATAGATTCGCCTTGAGACATAGGCTCTTTTTTACCTTTACTGGCACCAGTTAATGTTTCTGGTCCAAAGACAGCTTGCTTTGCTTCATCAATGGCCGTGTCTTCTTGAGGGCGTGCCTGACCAGGGCGTGGTGGACGTATATTGTAATCAGGCGGCATTTCAAGGGGCGCGCGTTTTATAACGGCAAACTCATCAGGTGCTTTTTTTGAAAAATCAAACTGTTCTTTGGTCTTTGAACAGGCCGTTAAGGCTACTGTTCCTAAGAGGCAAGATAAAAGTAGTGTTTTGTGTTGCATAATCATACTCTAGTTCTTTGTTTTAACAGTGTTGCGTTTTGGCTCTAAGAATACGCTATCAAAGAGTAAAATGGCAATCCCTATCGTAATAAAGCTGTCTGCCATGTTAAATGCAGGATAATGCCATCCGTTGATATGGAAATCTAAAAAATCGGCTACAGCGCCAAAATGGAGGCGGTCAATGACATTGCCTATTGCACCGCCAATAACCATCGCTAAGGCAATAGCTTGTGTCCAGCCAGTGGCCTTCCATAGCCAAGCTGAAAATATACAAGATATTAAGATAGCAAGACCAATGAGCGCGTAGGGCGTATCATTTTGAAAAAGGCCAAAGCTAATGCCGTGATTCCAAACCATTGTGAGGCTAAAGAATGAGGTAATATCGGTTGAGGCAACACCAATGCGTTCAGAACTAGAGAACCATTCAAATATTCCAAGCGGTTGCGCACCAAAATCCCATTTGGGACGCATAACATGTTCTAAGATATACCATTTTGACAATTGATCTATAATGATAAAGTCAATGATCGCACCAAATCCTAATATGGCTTTGAGTTTTTGTTTTGTAATGGGTGTTTGTTCTGTGTTCACGTTAGGCCGCCTTTTGTTTGGCGTTTGTAACGGCATCGTCACAACGTTTACAGATATGATCGGCATGTTCAGCCACCTCCGGAAGCACTTTCCAGCAACGGACGCATTTTTCGCCTTCTGCTTTTTCGATTGTCACGCCACATGCATCACCGTCTTTGATTTCAACCTGAGAGGTGATGCAGATATCGGCCATATTAACTGATTTTAATAAGGCTTTATTTTCTGGTTTTGAAACGCTTAAGACAGGCTTGGCTTCTAATGACGATCCCAGTTCCTTACTTGCACGCATTGGTTCAATGGCCTCCTGTACTGCTTTACGCACCATGATGATGCCACTCCATTTATCTTCCAGAGCTTCATTCGACCAAGTGTCAGGAACTTTTGGAAACTCACGTAAGTGAACACTTTCAGCATCTTCAAAAACACCCGCCGGACGATGGCTCCATGCTTCTTCTGTCGTGAAAGACAAGATAGGAGCAAGCCACGCAGTGAGGTTATTGAATAATACGGCCATTATTATACGTGTTGCACGACGTTCAAATGAAGCGTGGTCATCACAGTAGAGGCGATCTTTACGAATATCAAAATAGAACGAGCTTAAATCGTCATTACAGAAATCGTAAATCGTTTTAGCAAGTTTTCCGAACTCATAATTCTCAACATAGCTACGAAGTGTTTTATCCATTTCAGAGATACGGTGCAGCATAAGCTGTTCTAACTCAGGGAGTTGTTCAATATCGCTTTTGCTCTCAATAGGAACGGCTTCAGATAAAGTATAACCATCGATAGCGCCTAGGATAAAGCGAAGCGTATTACGCAAGCGACGATATAGATCCGATGTGTTCTTCATCGTGTCTTTGCCAATACGGATATCCTCTGCGTAATCGGATGTCATTGTCCAAAGGCGAAGAATATCAGCGCCTGATTGATCCATCAGTTTTAATGGATCGACTACATTGCCCAAAGATTTGGACATCTTATAGCCTTTTTCATCGAGCACGAACCCATGCGTTAGAACATTTTTATAAGGTGCGCGACCTTTTGTTCCGCAAGATTCAAGAA
>PANS01000044.1 GCA_002708415.1 Micavibrio sp.
ATCCATACCCAAAATAGCAATAATATCTTGAAGCGCTTTATATGTTTGCAATGTTTGTTGAACATCCGCAGCACATTTGTAGTGCTCTTCACCAACAACACGTGGATCAAGAATACGTGATGTTGAATCAAGCGGATCAACCGCAGGATAAATACCAAGCTCCGCAATCTGACGTGAAAGAACCGTTGTCGCATCCAAGTGAGAGAACGCTGTCGCAGGCGCAGGGTCAGTCAAGTCATCGGCAGGAACATAAACAGCCTGAACAGATGTGATCGATCCTTTATTTGTTGATGTAATACGCTCTTGAAGCGCACCCATATCTGTCGACAGTGTAGGTTGGTAACCCACAGCAGATGGAATACGACCAAGAAGCGCTGAAACCTCTGCGCCAGCTTGCGTAAAGCGGAACACGTTATCCATAAAGAATAGAACGTCTTGCCCTTCTTCATCACGGAAATATTCCGCCATTGAAAGACCTGAAAGAGCAACACGTGCACGCGCACCTGGCGGCTCATTCATTTGACCGTAAACAAGCGCCGCTTTAGAACCTTCAGCGCCACCCTCTTTAATAACACCAGATTCTAACATCTCGTGGTAAAGGTCGTTACCTTCACGTGTACGCTCACCAACACCAGCAAAAACAGACACACCACCGTGACCTTTTGCAATGTTGTTAATCAATTCCATGATTGTCACTGTTTTACCAACACCCGCGCCACCGAAGAGACCAATTTTACCCCCTTTTGCATATGGGCAAAGAAGATCAACAACCTTAATACCTGTTACCAGCTGCTCTGTTTCAGTTGCCTGATCAGCAAATTCAGGAGCCGCGCGGTGAATTGGGTAACGTTTCTTTGTTTTTGGCGCGGCCATTTCATCAATTGGCTCACCAATAACATCAAAAATACGACCCAATGTTTCTGGGCCAACCGGCACAGAAATCGCATCGCCTGTATCAACAACTTCTTGTCCACGAACCATACCGTCCGTTGTATCCATCGCAATCGCACGAACCGTGTTCTCACCAAGGTGCTGTGCAACCTCAAGAACCAATTTCTTACCGTTATTTTCTGCATGCAACGCATTCAAAATCTGTGGAACATCACCATTAGGGAACGATACATCTACAACCGCTCCTAAGACCTGTGAAACAATACCTTTTGCCCCGTCCTTGTCATTTTGTGTCATTTTATTTTCCTCTTTTTAAAACTCTTAAAATTCTTTTGTTATTTGTTAAACCGCTTCCGCGCCTGAAATAATTTCGATCAACTCTGTTGTAATCGCGGCCTGACGGGCACGGTTATACTCAAGATTAAGATCATTGATTTTATCGCCTGCATTACGCGTCGCATTATCCATCGCCGTCATACGCGCCGCTTGTTCTCCTGCCGCACTATCAAGAAGCGCGCGAAACATTTGAACACCTAAATTACGTGGCAATAATAAACCTAAAATTTCATTTTCTTCTGGCTCAAAAGCATATGGTGAAACGAGCTTATCTGCTCCTTCTTCATCCGCATTATCATTTGATGTTTCTGGCAATTTAAAAGGAATAATTTGTTGCGCATTTGGTTGCTGCGTCAACACAGAAACAAAGTTGTTATAGACGATGGAACAAATGTCAAAATTACTTGCGTCAAACTGTTCAAGTACAAACTGCGTCACTTCATTGGCTTCAGAGAACTGAACACGACTTCCTGCGCCAATTCCTTCAAAGCTTTTAATAATTTGACTGCCAAATTCACGCTTCAGAAGATCTTTTGCTTTACGACCAACAGTAATAATTTGCACGTCTTTGCCATCGGCTTTAAGGCGTAAAATTTCGTTACGTGCCAAGCGAACAAGATTTCCGTTAAAACCGCCACATAAACCACGATCCGACGTCACAACAATCAAAAGATGTGTTTTGTCTGAGCCTGTTCCGATCAAGAGCTTTGGCGAAGCATCCGTAACAGTTACACCAGCCGCAACACGGGCAAGCATCTCACCCATGGCTTGCGCATATGGCTGAGAGCTTTCCGCTTGATCTTGTGCTTTTTTCAATTTAGAAGCCGCCACCATTTTCATCGCCGACGTAATTTTCTTCGTCGATTTAACGGAAGCAATTCTGTCTCTATAGTCTTTTAAGCTTGGCATTTAAAATTTCCTAATCTTTAGACTTAAGCCGCTTTCTTATGAGCAGAAACGTAACCCGAAGTAAATTTCTCCAAGAATTTATTCATCTCTTTTTCTAGCTTTTCATCAAGCTTTTGTTGATCTGCAATAGTTTTCAAAATCTTTTTACCGCTTGAACGCACATCATCAAGAAGGCGTGTTTCAAAATCAGAAACATCACCAACAGCAATATCATCAAGGTAACCATGTGTACCTGCGTAAATCACAAACACTTGCTCTTCCATTGTTAATGGAGAGTATTGTGGCTGTTTAAGAAGTTGAGTTAGACGCGCACCACGTGCAAGAAGCTTTTGTGTTGCAGGATCAAGGTCGGATGCGAACTGAGCAAATGCTTCCATTTCACGGTACTGAGCAAGCTCAAGCTTGATCGAACCAGAAACTTGTTTCATTGCTTTTGTCTGCGCGGCAGAACCAACACGTGAAACAGATAGACCAACGTTAATCGCAGGACGAATACCTTTAAAGAACAAGTCTGTTTCCAAAAATATCTGACCATCTGTAATAGAGATCACGTTTGTTGGAATGTACGCAGACACGTCACCCGCTTGTGTTTCAATAATTGGCAATGCTGTTAATGAACCTGAACCAGCAGCTTCACCTAATTTACAAGCACGTTCAAGAAGGCGTGAGTGAATGTAAAAAACATCACCTGGATATGCTTCACGACCTGGTGGACGACGAAGAAGAAGTGACATCTGACGATAAGCAACAGCTTGCTTAGATAGATCATCATAAATGATCAAACCGTGCATACCGTTATTCAAGAAATATTCACCCATTGCTGCCCCTGTGTAAGGCGCCAAGAACTGCATTGGCGCAGGATCAGAGGCCGTCGCAGCGATAACAATCGAGTATTCCATCGCACCGTTGTCTTCAAGTTCTTTAACAAGTTGAGCAACAGTTGAACGTTTCTGACCAACAGCAACATATACACAGTAAAGCTTTTTGCTCTCATCATCTGTGCTGTTTACTGATTTTTGGTTAATGATTGTGTCAACAGCAACCGCTGTTTTACCTGTTTGACGGTCACCAATAATCAACTCACGTTGGCCACGACCAACAGGAACAAGCGCATCAATCGCTTTAATACCTGATTGCATTGGCTCATGAACAGATTTACGTGGCATAATGCCAGGTGCTTTAACTTCAACCAATGACGTTTCTTTATTTTTCAGCGGGCCTTTGCCATCAATTGGGTTACCCAAGCCATCAACAACACGACCAAGAAGTTCTTTCCCAACCGGAACCTGAACAATTTCACCAGTACGGCGAACAATGTCACCTTCTTTAATGTCACGGTCATCACCAAAGATAACAACACCAACATTGTCGATCTCAAGGTTAAGAGCCATCCCTTTAATTCCACCAGGAAATTCAACCATCTCACCAGCTTGAACATTATCTAGGCCGTAAACACGAGCCACACCATCACCAACGGATAGAACTTGACCTACTTCGGCGACATCAGCTTGGGCGCTAAAGTCTGCGATCTGCTTTTTCAGAATTTCAGAGATTTCTGCTGCACGAATTTCCATTTTTATTTTTCCTCTTTTTAAAAACTATTCTTTTTAATATTTAAATTAATTTTCATTAGCGACTTTTGCTGAAGCCGCATTACTGTTTGCATTTGATTTCATTGCGATTTTTAGGCGCTCTAACTTACGCTTTACTGAATCATCAATCATTTGTGATCCAACGGTCACAACCATGCCACCAATAAGATCCTTTTGAACGTCAACATTCACCGCAACCGTCTTACCAACAGCTTTAGTCAACGCTTCTTGAAGTGCTTTTTCTTGCGCTGGCGATAATTTGAACGCTGATTGAACTTGAGCCGCAACTTCACCACGGCGCTTAGACATATCTTTATGAGCCGCTGCAATAACTGCGCTTACCATGTTAAGGCGACGATTTTGCGCTAAAAGAGCCAAGAAATTAGCTGTTACATCTTGAAATTTAGCCTTTTTTGCCAAAGCCATAACAGCATTTTGCTGTTCTTGGCGGCTAATCAATGGTGATTTAATAAGATTTTGAAGATCTGCGGAAGCGTCAATCATTGCCGATAACTCGTGCAAATCTTTTTCCACGGCATCATTCTTTTTAGAATCATAAGCGGTATCAACTAAAGCTGTTGCATATCGCAGGGCGGTTGCGCCGGATGTCTGTTCTGAGGCCACGTCTGGTCCCTTTTTTACGTTACATTTACAATTAAGTTGTGGTGGATTTAGCACATGAAATAGTCTAGCGCAAGCGCTGAAGCCCGATAAAAATCTCTTTTTTCAGCGTTTTTTTCAACGCGCCGATTTTCTTAACCAAAGAAGCTTGAAAACACGCAGAAAACCTTAAAAAAAGCTCTGAGGATCAATATCGATTTGTACACGAACAGCAGAAGGGATTTTGACACTGCCAATCCAGTGCTTTAACGCTTTTTGAATATCAATCGATTTATCGGCGCGCACCAATAAGCGGCGACGATAATTCCCGCGCAAACGATACATTGGCGCTTCGGCGGGGCCTAAAGTATCCATACCTTGCCCCATGTCCGTGCTTCGCGGGGCATTTTGAGCGAGTATAACTGAAACATTCTGCACAAGACGTTCATCACGACCAGAAACAATGATACCTGCCAAACGGCTAAATGGTGGCATAAAGGCCTCTTCACGCTCTTCGCGCTCAATGGCCAAGAACTCATCACGATCACCAGAAGATAAAGCCTGCATCACGCGGCTTTCTGGATTAAAGGTCTGTAGATAGACATATCCTTTAGCAGATTCACGCCCTGCACGACCTGCCACCTGATGTAAAAGCTGATAAGTGCGTTCTGTTGCGCGAAGATCGCCGCCACTTAACCCCAAATCCGCATCAATAACACCAACGCATGTCAGTTTTGGAAAGTGGTGCCCTTTGGCAATAATCTGTGTTCCTATAATAATATCTACGCCGCTATAGCGAATATCATGCAAGATATCTTTAAGCTTCTCATGCGTATCCGCTGTATCACTGGAAAGCACAGCAATTTTTGCACCAGGGAAGAGCCCTTCGACTTCTTCTTTAATGCGTTCCACCCCTGGCCCACATGCGGCCAAACTTTCTTTCTCATCACAGGACGGACAAGCCGTTGGCATCGGTGTAAAGTAACCACAATGGTGACAGTGAAGCCTTCCAGAGCGCCGATGGTCAATCAGCCAAGCGCTACAGCGCGGACATTCAAATCGATGACCGCAAGTGCGGCACAGCGTTAAGGGCGCATAACCACGACGATTTAAGAACATAAGGCTCTGCTCACCGCGCTCTAATGTGTCACTCATAGCCTTTTTAAGCGTTGGTGCAATGAAATGCTGGCGATCTTCAGGCTTATCTTCTTTTAAATTTATAAGGTGAATATCGGGCAGTTCTGCACCGCCGTGACGGGACGATAAAACGAGGTGATGATACTTCCCCTCCCACACATTATGCATTGTCTCTAATGATGGTGTTGCCGACACCATAGCGACAGGAAAACCGCTCATCTTGGCGCGGACAACCGCCATATCACGCGCATGATAAATCACGCCTTCTTCTTGCTTGTAAGCAGGGTCATGCTCTTCATCGACGATTATAAGACCCAAATCTTGATAAGGGAGAAAAAGCGCCGATCTTGCACCGATAATGACTTTTGTTTGCCCTTGTGCCACACCGCGCCATGTCAATTTACGCTTTGCAACGCTCACCGATGAATGCCAAAGCGCTGGCGCACAACCAAAACGAGTCTTGAACCTATCAAGGAAAGCATTTGAAAGCGCGATCTCAGGCAAAAGGATAAGCACCTGCTTGTTCTGTTTGAGCGCTTGTGCAACCGCTTCAAAGTAAACTTCGGTTTTTCCTGCTCCCGTCACTCCATCAAGGAGACTCACCGCAAACTCATTTGCCTTTACTTGATCCACAAGCACACCCGCCGCCTCAACTTGATCTGGCGAAAGCATTGGACCTGCCCGACACGGGTCAGGAACACGGCATGGTGGTGGCGCTTGCAGTTCTATACTCTTTAATAAACCTTTATTCTCTAGCGTTTTTATAACCCCTGCGGTACACCCTGCCTCTTCGGCGAGTTCACTGGCACGGCGCGGCAGGCCATCTTTGGCGACCTCTAGGACAGCACGCGCCTTTGGTGATACATTTTTGGGATCAAGCTCTGGATCATTGATCACATAACCCTTAACAGGCTTTGGCTGCTCTAATGCACCTTGAACGCTTAAAGTGAGTTTTAAAACCGAGCCTAACGGCGCCATGGTATAATGTGCCATCCAGTCAAGGAATTTACGATGCACCTTTGGCAAAGGCGGGAGATGATAAACAGACACAAGGGATTTCATTTTTTCTGGCTTTACATCGCCAGCGCCCTGCCCCCAAACAACACCTGCAACTTCGCGCTTACCAAGAGGAACGCAAACATAACTGCCTTCATCCGCTTGAACGTCGTCGGGAAGTGCATAATCATAAGCCTTATCAATGGGATAAGGAGTCAGCACAGATATTGTTTGACTCGTATTAGACAAAGTCAAAAACCTCTCTTGAATTCTTGTTCTATAATGCCTAAACATGGTGGACAGAATTCACAAAAAGAACAAGAGGAAATAAGAATGAAATTTTTTGCCGATACGTCAGATATTGATGCCATTAAAGACTTAGCCGATCTGGGCATGCTTGATGGTGTAACAACAAACCCGTCAATCATCGCAAAGTCAGGTAAAGAGTTTATTCCTCTAATCAAAGAAATTACGCAAGTTTGTTCTGGTCCTGTGAGCGCCGAAGTGGCTTCTACAGACTTTGACACCATGATGAAAGAAGGCGAAAAACTTGCAACAATCGCGGATAACATTGCCGTTAAAGTCCCTCTTACAGAAGCTGGCCTGAAAGTTTGTAAAAGACTGTCTGATGCAGGAACAATGGTGAACGTGACTTTGTGCTTTCAACCTATGCAGGCGCTTTTAGCCGCCAAAGCAGGCGCGACATTTATATCGCCTTTCGTTGGCCGTCTTGATGATATTAGTCAAACGGGTATGGAGCTTATTGCTGACATTTTGACAATTTACGAGGGCTATCCAGACTTCCACACAGAAGTTCTTGTTGCTTCTGTTCGTCACCCACAGCACATCTTGGAAAGCGCACGTATGGGCGCAGATGTTGTTACATGTCCGCCAGATGTGATCAAAAAGCTCTATAAGCACCCTCTTACAGATAAAGGTCTTGCTGATTTTGTTGCTGATTGGAAAAAAACAGGACAAAGCATCCTATAGCACAATTTTAAATTTTAAGAATTAACGCCGCCACATTGAAAAAACATGCTGGCGGCGCTTCTTCATGATAAACTGGTCTTATGAGTGATTCACAAGAAGCGATAGCACCCCCAATGGACAAAAATTTAACCGAAGAAGATGTATTAAGCTTTCTTCAAAATAATCCAAAGTTTTTACAAAAAAATCCTGAAGCCTGCGATTACCTCATTCCGCCTAAAAATGGCGCAGGAAAAGACGGTAAAAAAGTTGCCGACTTTCAATCCTTTATGATTGAACGCCTAAAAACAGATAAAGAAAAAGTTTTAGAGACCACACAAGCCATCGTTGAAAATGCGCGTTCAAATATGAACAACCAACAACGCATTCACGCCGTTATTCTCCGCCTATTAGAAGCGAAAAACTTTGAAGAATTCATATCCATCATTACAATGGATATGTCGCAAATGCTCGACACTGACATTTCTGTTTTTGTCGTTGAAAGTAATGGGCAAGACATTCCACATGTTCAAACGAATGGCATTCGCGTTCTGCCCGAAGGAACGATTGATAACTGGATGAATGGACAGAGTGTTATGCTCCAAAATAATATTAGCGGTATTGAAGCGATCTATGGCGGCGGAGCAAACCTCGTTCAATCCCAAGCACTTCTTCGTATCGACATTGCTATGGATACACCACCTGCGATCCTCGCCTTTGGATCACGCGATCCCAATATGTTCGGTGAGGGGCAAGCAACGGAGCTTATTTCATTCCTCGCCCGCGTTGTTGAGCGCGCCTTTAGAAACTGGTTAAAACAACCGAATTAGCCATGGCTATAAAAATCGCCACCCTTGAAAAATGCGAAGAAGATCTGGCAAAGATCTTACAAGATTGGCAAACATGGCTTCGTGTTGAAAAAAATATGTCCAAGCACACATTCCGCGCATACACATCCGACATCACTCAATTTTTAAACTTTCTGGCTGACCATCATGGGGCTGCGATCTCTATCAATAACTTAAGTGATTCCAGCGTCACCGATTTTCGCAGTTGGCTTTCAAAGAAAGCCTTAAGTGGTGCTGGAAACGCCTCCAGAGCACGATCTTTATCAGGGCTGAAGAATTTTCTTAGCTGGATGGATACGCAAGGAATCGCGCATAACGCAGCAATAAACCATATTCGCGCGCCGAAATTACCACGTAAAGTAGCAAGGCCTTTAGAAGAAACCCAAGCCTTTCGGCTTCTTGATCAAATGCCAGAAGATGATTGGGTCAATTTACGTGATAAAGCTCTCTTTACAATGCTCTATGGAGCAGGCTTGCGTATTGATGAAGCGATATCGCTTAATGTTGAGAACCTACCCCGTGACGGTCTTTTACGTGTTCGAGGGAAAGGAAATAAAGAACGTCAAGTTCCTGTACTTAAACAGGTTGAAGGAACATTAGATATTTACAGAAAAACCTGCCCTTTCCCTGAACAGCCTGCACGCCCTTTATTTCTTGGCGTTAAAGGTAAGCGCCTCAACCAAGGCGTTGCGCAAAAAGCCATGCGTGATCTACGCCGCGCCCTTAATTTACCTGAAACGGCCACACCGCATGCCTTAAGACACAGCTTTGCCACGCATTTATTACAAAACGGAGCAAACTTACGAGAAATTCAGGAATTATTGGGGCATGCATCACTCAGCACGACCCAGCGTTACACAGACGTGAACGCAGAAGAGCTCATGCGCGTTTATAAATCGGCGCACCCACGCGCAAAAAAATCATTTTAAGTTCCTTAAACATGCAATGGGCGACCATCAACGGCAAGTGCAGCTTCTTTAATTACTTCTTCTAATGTTGGATGCGCATGACAAGTACGCGCAATATCTTCGGCGCTTGTCCCAAATTCCATACCAAGCGTGACTTCGGCAATAAGCGTCCCTGCTTCAGGCCCTATAATGTGACAGCCCAAAACACGATCTGTTTGCGCGTCTGCAATGATTTTCACAAATCCATCCATCGCATTCATTGCACGCGCACGACCATTGGCCATAAATGGAAACTTACCGACTTTATACTTTACACCATCAGCCTTAAGTTGCTCTTCCGTTTGACCAACACTCGCCACCTCTGGCCATGTATAAACAACACCTGGAATTAAGTTATAATCAATATGGCCTGACTGCCCATCGAGCATCTCCGCCAAAACAACACCTTCATCTTCAGCCTTGTGTGCTAGCATGGGTCCCGCGATCACATCACCGATAGCATAAACGCCATCAACATTTGTCTTAAAATGTCCGTCTGTTTTAATACGGCCACGCTCGTCCGTTTCAACACCAACACTGTCTAAGCCAAGATTATCTGTATAGGCTTTACGTCCTACAGAAACGAGAACAACATCAGTAGAAATATTTTCTGCATCGCCGCCAGCAGCAGGTTCAATTGTTAGATCAACGCCGCCTTTCTTTGATTTTGCCGATGTTACTTTGGCAGAGAGCTTAAACTTTATACCTTGGCGCTTAAAGATTTTATGCGCTTCTTTACGGATTTCATCATCCATACCTGGTAAAATTTGATTGGCAAATTCAATAACTGTCACGTTTGCACCCAAACGCGACCAAACAGAGCCTAGCTCTAAACCAATCACACCACCGCCAATAACAACCATGTCTTTTGGCACTTTGTTAAGCTCTAACGCACCCGTTGAAGAGACGATTTTCTTTTCATCAATCTCAATACCTGGAAGGCTAACAACATCAGACCCTGTCGCAATAATAATATGCTTTGCACCATATATTTTGCCCGCAACATCAACTTCACCTTTGGCAACGATCTTACCTTCACCTTTAAGCCAATCAATTTTGTTTTTCTTGAACAGAAATTCAATACCTTTTGTATTAGCTTCAACAACACCATCCTTAAAGCTCATCATCTCTTTTAAGTTCAGCTTTACACCGCCTGTTTCAATACCCATTTTAGAAAAAGATTTTTCTGCTTCATGGAATTTTTCTGATGCGGCGAGCATTGCCTTTGATGGAATGCAACCAATGTTCAAACAAGTGCCGCCCAATGTATCACGTTTTTCAACGCACGCGACCTTCATCCCCAGTTGCGCCGCGCGAATTGCACAAACATATCCCCCTGGACCAGAACCAATAACAACAACATCATAAGATTTTTCGCTCATTTAAAAAACACCCGTTTAGTTAATTTGAATTACTTGAATTTTGTAGCGTATCCCCCCGCCAAAAACCAGAGTGAATTTCAAGCTTTTCATTTACAGATTACGGCAATCACTCTACCCTATACGTTATGATTACGCCATTTAAAGCCATGCAAACCGCTCTAGACATTGTTGAAAGCAGTTCACACCCTAGCAATAAAGTTTCTGCTAGCGTATTTGGCGATACAGCAAAAGGAATAAACTTCCTTGTTGCACATACAAATCACTGGCCAACCATCATTGCAGACCGCATTGGTTTAAATGTTAAAATCGGAAATTCTTCTGGAACAATTCATGCCGAAACAGCTTGCCTAACAGATATTTCTGCACCAACAGAAGGTGCTTCTATCTGCATCACGGACCCATTTTGCCCTAATTGTGCAAAAAACATCGCCGAAGCTGGCATCAAAAATATTTACATTGATCAGCGCGGGTTTCAAAAAGATTTCTTTAAACGTCGTAGCGATCACTTTGAAACCATGTCGATGCAAATTGCCGAGCGCGCAGGGATCAATGTTTATGCTGTGGATATGAACAAAGAAGAAATCACGACTATTTTTGAAGCTCCTAAAGATTATACTCCCATTGAAGATAGTCCAATTGAATGTTCTCCAATAAAGGAAGCCAATGAAGAAACATTTCAATCAATTGTCGCGATTGCCGAAGAAAAACACAAGCGCCGTAAGTACGCAATTGCTTTAGTTCAAGATTCTGATAGTAACAAATTTTCTCTCGTATCCCGTGCTCACGCCGTTATTGGTTATTCAATGCAAAAACCAGATGAAGCCATTGAACTGATGCGCCCCATTGATAAATACAGCTTCATTCAAGAGCCCGTAAACAGGCTTCTTATGCATTTATCACGAAAGGGGTATAAGCTTATCAATGGGTTTATGTATTGTTCCCAAGTTCCAACATCACGTGAACAAGTGAATCTCGTTGGTACTGGTATTACGCGCATTACCATTGGTGACACGCAAAAATGTAGAGATATTCATGGCCGTACGGCAATGAAACAATTACAAGAGCAAAAAATTTTAGATTATAGTTAGGTTGCCTGCAACAAAGCCACTGTATAACCGTTTTTATGTCTTACGGTGGCGCCTTCCGCTCGCATTTCAGAAATAATTTTGGCATTACGCTCCACACGCTGATCATGACCATCTATATACGGAGAATCAACCACCGCCATCAACTTTCTCAGTGCATATTGCATATCATATGAGTTATAAAAATCAGGTTTCATATAAATGCTACTTACGACATCTCGCCACTGACTTGAAATTGAAATCACTCGTTTTTGTGCTTCATCAACTTTACTTGTTTCATAGACATCAAGGTTATCACCAAATAATGGCAGAGCTTGTTCTTGCAAACGAAATAATGTTGTATCAAATATATGATCTACATTAGTACGCCCTGACCATAAATCAACATGCCCTGAACGGCTGATATCTTTAATCTCCATTTCAGCTTCAGGGCGATAACCCGCAATAATTACGTTTCGGTTTGCATCCAAAATCTGCGGTGGTGTGAAAACAACATCATCAGAGTTAACCATCACCAAGGCAGAACCACTAAACCCCTCTCCTTCAAATACATTATACAAACCATTGTGGCCAAAGCGTGCATTTAAACAAACGCTATCAACAAAAAGTGCTCCAGGATCAATAGAAGATACGGAAGCTGGTAAATCAGATCCATACTTATTCTTTAAGACCGCAAAGGCCCCCACTAAATCGGCTGATAATAGATTATCTTCCGTCTCAAATTCTTGACGAGATAAGGAATTACCTTTTGTTTTTACAGTTAATTGCCAGTTTGTTATTTCAACACGCCCATCTGGCAACGGTTGTAAAAAAGCACGCATCCGTATATTAAACGGTGATGTTTTCCCAGAAGCATTAACAAGCGCAAAGGTAATAGCATACTCACGAAAGTTTCTTCTTTTCTCAAGTTCAGGCTCTCTTAGTATTTTATCCATATGATCGGGAAATACTTTTAAAAGCCGTAACTGTTCTTGACGTTCTCCAGATGGAAAAAAGCTAATCTCTGGCTCTCTGTTATTAGGAGGACTAATAACCCCATGTTTTGCAGCGGTTACTTTAGACACAGGTAAACTATCGTTAGGCATCACACACTCTATATTTTATTTTTATGTAAATTTTATATTCTGTAAAATTACGAAGGTCAACAAAAAAATTCCGCCTCATCAAAATAATGGGCGGGATGTTTGAATTAGATATTTAGAAGCAACCTCTGCGGGTCTTCCAGCGCGTCTTTAATACGCACGAGGAATTGAACCGACTCCTTACCATCAATAATACGGTGATCATATGACATTGCCAGATACATCATCGGACGCGCTTCGATTTGACCGCTTGGCATCACCATTGGACGTTGCTGGATTTTGTGCATTCCCAAAATAGCCGATTGCGGTGCATTCAAAATTGGTGTCGACATCAATGAGCCAAAGATACCACCATTCGTAATTGTAAAAGTACCGCCCTGCATTTCTTCAAGGGCAATCTTACCTTCTCGGGCGCGTGTACCAACATCAATAATATCTTTTTCAATTTGTGCCATAGATTTTTGATCACAATCACGCACAACAGGAACAATCAACCCTTGCTCTGTACTCACCGCGATACCCATATCGTAGTAATTCTTGTAAACAATTTCATCACCATCAATTTCCGCATTCACCGCAGGAAATTCTTTGAGGGCCTCTACAGCCGCCTTCACAAAAAACGACATGAAGCCAAGTTTTACATCATGCTTTTTAACAAACTGATCCTGATATTCTTTTCTAAGCGCCATAATCGCACCCATATCAACTTCATTGAAAGTCGTAAGAATTGCAGCTGTTTCTTGCGCACCTTTAAGACGTTTTGAAATCGCCTGACGAAGGCGCGTCATACGAACACGCTCTTCACGCGCTTTTTTATCTTCTGTTACAACAGATGAAGGCGGCGTTGGCGCCTTTGCTGCCGGAGCTGGTGCTGTCGTTGGTGCAGCAACCTTCGGATCCTCCATATGACGGATGACATCTTCTTTTAAGATACGCCCATCTTTACCTGTACCCGTAATTTGTGAGACATCAAGATTATTGTCATTCACCATCTTAAGAACCGCTGGTGAAAGTTTATGATCATCAGATGATGCTGATGCAACTGGAGTTGACGTTTTAGGTTCAGCACTTGGAGCTACTGCAGGAATTGAACCATCTGCACTGATTTGACCGAGCTGCGCACCGACTTCAACAGTGTCACCTTCGCCTGCAATAATTTTTGTAATCACGCCAGCGTTCGGCGCATTAACCTCTAGCGTTACTTTATCCGTTTCCAGTTCAACGATTGGCTCATCTTGTGCAACCGCGTCACCTTCTTTTTTAAGCCATGTTGCAACAGTCGCTTCTGATACTGACTCACCTAGTGTTGGCACATCAATTGAAACAGCTTTCCCTGATGATGTAGGAGCAGATTCTTGCGCCTCAGGTGCTTGTGCCTCAGGTGCTTGTGCCTCAGGTGCTTGTGCCTCAGGTGCTTGTGCCTCAGGTGCTTGTGC
>PANS01000045.1 GCA_002708415.1 Micavibrio sp.
TGATCATTGGCGGCGTTACAAGCGCCGGTTATTGAATCATCGCCCGGATCTGTGGCGAGCTTTAATCCTGCCGTGGATACTGCGCCGCTAATCGTTGCTGATACGCCATCACCTGCGGCGGTTTGTCCGCCAATTTCAACTTCATCTTCGGTAATTTCAGCCGTTGTTGGTGTGTTTGATTGAAGGCGCCAGTTCGCAGATGTTGCCATTGCTGCTTCGGCATAGGTGTAGCTCATAACGATATCATCAGAGCCAATAGGCTTGTTAACAAGCGACGTATCACCACCATCATCTAGATCGCCGTCTGCATTTCCATCGGCTGTTGCCCAGTCTTGACATGTTGTTTCATATTGTCTGTTTGCTCCAGCGGATAAAACAGCAACAGTAACTTGTTTATTGACCTCTCCTGTAGAAAAAGTTGTTGTGTTAAGGCCAGGCAATCTATTTTGTCCTGTGCCACCACATGCCGCATCATCAACGAGTGTTCCATGATCCCAAACACAGTATGTATAGGAATTTCCCCAAGGATCAAACCAGCGTGTTGTTTCAATTTCACTTGGTAAATACCCACCACCTGTCGGAACAGGACCAACTTGCGTTGTTGCAGATCCAATATCTATATAAGGGTACGGCTCTACTGCGCCATCATTGTCACAGTCTTTGGCAGTTGCTTGGGCGATGGCCATAACACCCATTTTTGTGTTGGCCATAATTTCATTTTCAGCGACCGCGCGAGAGCTCACATCGCTCATCACTTTCATGGGGCCTTTCATGATGCCAGCAGCTGTGCCACCGATAACACCAACAATGGCAACCGCGCCAAAAAGCGCGAGGAAAACGTTACCGTTCTCTCTTACTCGTTTTAGCGTTAAATTATTGCTTTTTTGTGCCATGCTTTAGGAAATGCCCCTTTTTTAATTCATGCGTCATGCAGTCATTAAACCCGTATAAAAAAACTCTACCCTCCATTATCGGCTAGAAACCCTTAATAATTCATAAAATTTTATCTTTTTTAAGAAGTGAGCAAGCTATTAAAAGTAAAAGGAAGCTTACTTTCATTGAGCTGTAGAGTGCCCACAGTAGAATAAATAGAAATTACATAGAAAAGTTACGTAGAATTTACGCGTGCGAGGATTCGCTTACTGTCATGAGTATAAGGGAATAAGAGATTGATTCAACAGTATTATTTTAGGCTGGCTGTTTTTTGAAATTACGCTTGTTTTGCGTTTTTTTCCATTTGCTCACCAAAGCGCTGTAAATACATTGTTTTGAAGTCTACAGGGTTTAATAAAAGCGGAATATAACCACCAGATTGGGTCGAATCGGCAATAATTTGACGCGCGTACGGGAAGATTGTGTGCGGCACCTCTACAAATAGCATTGGATGCTGCATTTTTTCCTCTACATTGAGCGTAACAAGCGCCGCATAGCTTAATTCTACGAGGAATAAGGTTTGATCTGTACGTTTCGCGGTAGCGTTTACTTTAATAACAACCTCAAACAAGCTGTCATTATCTGGATCTTCGATTTTTTGGACTTCTAGCTCTATATTCATATCCATTTCCGGATTACCCTGTCCCCGAAATGATTGCGGAGCGTGTGGATTTTCAAAAGACAGATCTTTTGTGTATTGTGCATGAATAACAACAGGCGAATTTGGCACGTTTCCTTCAGTTTCTTCAGTATTATTATCTTGTTTTTTATTCGTCATTTTTTCTTACCTTTATATAATAATTTCAATATGTTAATCTTTTTTATCAGGGGTATCAACCCGCTCATACTCTACTTCTATCACGGTGCTATCTTGATAGTGTTCTTGCTTTGGCTCAGAGAAGCTTTGCTGCATTGAAAACTTTCCTGTACGTATTAAAAATTCTTTTAAAATAACACGTACAGGAGGCGTTAGGAGCAAAAATCCAATAGTATCTGTTACAAACCCTGGTGTAATCATCATGGCACCAGCAGCAATAAGACAAACTCCATCAAAAAGCTCTTGTACAGGCATTTGACCAGTGCTTAACTGTTTTTGTGCTTTAATTAATGTGTGCATGCCCTGTTGTTTTACCAAATATCCGCCAATTATTGCTGTAATCAAGCTCAAAAGAAGTGTTGCAGGCGTGCCAATGATTTCCCCGACTTGCATAAAGGTTGCAATTTCGGCCAGGGGAATAGCAATAAAGACGATGATAAACCACATGATGGGCTCTTCTTCCTTTAAATGAACATTATTCTGCTTTATAACGATGGATATCGGCAAAATAAAGGCTTTGCTGATTTATTTGGTCATAAATTTATAAATAACGATAGGATTTTACTCGTGTCTGCAGATATTCTTCTTTTTGCTATTATTGCGGCTGGTTTGGTTTTCTGGCTTAAAAACATACTTGGGACTGATCATGATGAAAATGATACGCCAAAAAGCTCTTTATTTAGTGATGAAGAAAAGGCGCGCTTAGAAAAAATTATTCAAGCACATGAGGGGAATGAAAATCGTGTTGTATCGTTAGCAAATAATACGCAAATGCATTTTAATTTGCCGCACTATGCTTCCATTGAAAATAAGACAACAGAAAATCGATTAGAAGATTTTGTAAGAGCCGATGATAGTTTGGATCTAGCCCATTTTGTTGAGGGTGCGCGTAGCGCATTTTCAATTATTGTTGAAGCTTTTTCCGAAGGCGATAAAGAGACGCTTAAAAACTTATTGGTACCTGGCGTTTATAAGGCATTTGAAGGTGCTATTGAAGCACGAGAAAAAACAGGAGAAAAGGTCTCAACTGAAATTCATCAAGTGCGTAAAGTTGATATTATTGAGGCCAATCAAAAAGATAATATTCTTTATTTGGCTGTGCGCTTTACAGCAGATGAAACATGTGTGATACGCAACAAGGACGGAGAGATTACATCAGGTGATCCCGACCGTATTACAGAGATGCGTGATGTTTGGGTGTTCGGCCGCGAAATTGGATCTGATGAACCGATGTGGCTGGTTTATGAAACGCGTGAGGGCGGTGAAGAAGAGGGGCAAAGCCCGATGCCGGATGCATCTTAATATGAGAAAAATTTCCTTATCTCTTTTTTTTGTAATGGCGCTTGGAGGCTGTGTAACAACAGGCGAAGTTGGTAAGCAGGCATTAAATCAGCCTTTAAATATTTCAGCTACATCATTTTCTAAATTAAGCGGATGGGGTGACGATAATTTTCGTGAATTTGCGACTGCTTATCAAAAAAGCTGTGATGCTATTTTAAAAAGAAATTCCCAAGGTGAGTTTGGAAAAAATGAAATATTTGGTAAAAACCAAGAATGGCAAATTCTTTGCCGTAAATTTAAAAAAATAAATAAAAACTCTTCCTCGAAAATGCGCGCTTTCTTTGCACAAAATTTTGTGCCTTACCAGGTAACCGCAGGATTAAATCCAACAGGAACATTTACAGGATATTATGAGGCTGCCTTAAAAGGTTCGCTAACGCGTAAAGGGCCATACCAATATCCTCTTCGTGCACGCCCGAATGATTTAGTAATGGTTAATCTTGGCGAGTTTCGCGATGAACTGAAGGGACAACGTATTGCTGGCCGCGTTAAGGGCGGAAAGTTAAAGCCATACGAAACACACGCAGAAATTACAGCAGGAAGAATGCCCGCAAGCCAAGATAAAACGCTGGTTTGGGTCGATAGCGCCGTTGATGCGTTCTTTATACAAATTCAAGGGTCTGGAATTGTAACGCTTGATAATGGTCGATTGATGCGTGTTGGTTATGCAGGGCAAAATGGACATCCATACTATGCGATTGGGCGAGAGCTTGTGAAGCGCGGTGAACTTGCTAAGCGTGATGTGTCTATGCAATCTATTCGTGCTTGGCTTGACCAAAATCCTGATCAGGCGCAAGATTTGATGCAAACAAACAAATCATATGTTTTCTTTAAAGAGCTAAAGAGTGAGGGGCCAGTTGGTGGCCAAGGCGTTGCGCTAACACCAATGCGTTCATTAGCGATTGATCATTCTTTAGTGCCGTATGGCATGCCTGTTTGGGTGGATATAGAGCCAGCTGTTGAGGGCGGTTCAGTGATACAACGCCTTATGGTGACGCAAGATACAGGCGGTGCGATACGCGGCCCTGTGCGTGGAGATTTCTTTTGGGGGTATGGGCCTCAGGCTGAAAAAATGGCAGGCGCTATGAATTCTAAAGGGCGTTACTGGTTCCTTTTACCAAAGTAAGGTGTAATGCAGGCATTAAAATCATTATTGAATAGCAATATAGGGAAGGGCGCTGTTGGAACGCTTGCGCTTAACCTTTGTAATCAGGTTTTTATCTTTTTAACATTAGTCTTACTTGCTCGCGTTATGAGTCCTGAAGCTTTTGGCCTGTATTCCGTTATTTTATCAACGATGACTTTGATCGCCTTACCGTTTCTTGGTGGATTTACAACATTCGTGATGCGGCATGTTGCTGTTTATAGAGCCCAAGAAAAATGGAGCGCATTAAAAGGCGTTTTAAAATATTCGCTTCTGTGGATTATTATTGGTTCGGGTCTTTTTATTCTAATTGCATTATTTTTTATTCAGAATGATTTTTATAAGTGGGGGTTGCCAATTATATTTCTAATGCCGATGTTGTTATTTTTTGGCGCAATATTACGTGGGTTAAAAAAAGTAGTACATGGGCGTTTTTCGGAATTTTTTTTACAGCCTTTTATTTTCTTTTTAATTTCTGCTTTTGCCTATTTTAAAGGAAACGAGATTGATAGTGATGTGGTCTTACAATTTTATTGTATGAGCATTATTATTGGCATTTGTGTTAGTGCGTTTTTAGCGTTTAAAAAATTACCGAAACAGATGTTTTCTGCCGTTTCTATCTATAAGGGTGGTGAATGGCTAAAAAGCGCTATCCCTCTTATCTTTGCTGTGGGCCTTGTTGTTACTAATATGAATATTGATATTGTGATGGTTGGCGCTCTTGCGGGTGAAGAGCAGGCAGGGCAATATCGGGTGGCTTCACGTATGGCGGCGTTTGTTCTCTTTATTTTATTTGCGAGTAATAACGCGGTGTCACCTCGTATTTCTGCGCTCTATGAAGCGGGAGAAAAAGAAAAACTACAAAGTATAATAACACGCACAGCAAGGATCACATTGATCGCAACATTACCAATTGCCTTAACAATGATTTTATTTTCAAAAATAATTTTATCACTTTCTTTTGGCGAGGTATTTGTGCTGGCAAGCACATGCTTAATTATTTTATCGTTTGCCAATTTATTTGCAGTGTTTATGGGGCAAGTTGGACAAGTGATGTCTTTAACGGGGCATGAAAAATACACTGCTTTTGCTGTTTTTATTGCGGTCATAATAAATGTAAGTTTGAACTATATGTTGGTGCCAAGCATGGGGATGAATGGAGCCGCAATTGCAACGGGCGTGAGCATTGTTGTTTGGAATGGCGTTTTAGCGTTCTGGACAGTGCGTAAAACCGGCCTTTATTGTACAGCTTTAGGTCCAATTGGAAAAAGAGCGGTTGAGTAGTATTTCAAGTTCTTTGATATCTTTTTCATAAGCTTTAAGCCATCTTTCATTTTGTTCTGGCGTTAGCTCTGGAAGTGGTTTTTTGCTGCTGAATAATTCACGCGTAATGCCTAGTTTCTTTAGCTTATAGGCAATATGATCCATATCCCAATCTTTGAGCTTTTGTCTCATTTTTTGAGCAAATTTGAAGATAAGGGGAAAGCGCGGCATTGTACGGGCTTTGCCAACACAATTTTGCGCTAAATCACGATCAAATAATTTAGGATTTATATTTAAAAATTCACCCAGTTTTGAAAAAGTCGTTTGAAGATTTTCTTCAGTATTTGAAAGCTCTTCTGAAAACAAAATTAAAAAATTTTCTTTATCAAATTTGTCGAACCATAGTTTAAGTTGCTGCGCATAAAGGCCGCGTTTAAATCCGTGTTCATGTTTTTCCATGAAGTGATTAAAATTTTTATATTGAAACCCCTCACTGCTTTGGAACGTCATTTGGTAGTGAGAGAAAGCCCGTTTAACTGGATGACGCAGAATAACAATGAAGCGTTCATCAGAAATTGTATTTTTGATACGATTTAATGAATATTCATCATAGATATAGCGTGGTGTGATTTCCCCAATAGCTTTATAGTTATTCACATCTTCAGGAAACCACTTTTCATACCAATGTATGCCACGATCAAAATACCAATCAAAGAAGTGAATTTCCTTACGTGTTTCAGGAACAAAAACTTCGGGATGATTTAAAAGCTGGCGGTGGAGCCATGAGGTTCCCCCTTTTTGTACGCCAATACCGATGAAATTAGGAAGTGTCATGATGCGAATGATAGGCCAGAACGCAGGTTTTTCCATAGTTTGCGCGGAATAATAAGCGCAATTAATGAGCGGAAAACACCAATCCAGCACCAAATGTTAAAGGGTTTAAAATATTTTATTTGTGCGCGTAATCTTGAAAGGCCACTGCCTTTACGATTAAGAGCGGTCATTTGTTGAGGAGAAATTTCTTTATTTACGAAGGTTTCGGGAAGGTTTGCGATACCAAAATATTCTTCAATGCGGCGCCACATTTCGTAATCTTCTGCGTATTTATAGTCAGGATCATATAGGCCGACAACAGCAAAGGCTTGAACCCTAACCATAACAGATGGATGGGCAATACAGTTGCGCATTTTTAAAGTGCGGCGTACTGCGCGTGGAGATGTTGGATTATTGAAATGAAATAATGTTTTGTTATCGGCTTCGTCAAATGCGCGTACTTGCGTGCCAACCATACCAATATTGGGGTGTGTTTCCAGATATTCATATTGTGCTTCAAGTCGTCCCAGATTAACAGTGTCTCCTGCATCAAGGCGTGCCATATAGATGTAATCTTTTTCTAAAATAAATTTTATACCAGCATTCAATGCGCCAATTAAACCAATATTCTGTTCTAAGGGTAAATGCAGAAGCTTAAATCCAACTGGTGCATTGGGAAGCTTCATTGTCGGAAAACTGCCGTCATCAATGATTAAGATGTCCGCAAGCGGTTTATCTTTAAAAACAGAGGCTAAAGTTGTATCCAGCCCTTGCTGATCATTAAAGACACAAATAAGATAGCAAATAGGTTTTTGTAAATCACTCATACTGGAATATGTTTAGCATAATGACTCAAAACCACCAAAGGGGAGTTTCAAAGCCCCTCAAGATATTACACATTGCTTTTACGATGCATGCGCGTGGCACGGAAACGTGGCTTATGAATGTCTTGCGCCGTATTGATAAAAACCGCTTTCAGTTTGATTTTTTAACCGTTGAAGGTGAAAAGGGCATTTATGATCAAGAAATTTTGGATTTAGGTGGGAAGCTGCATGCTTGTCCGCATCCAGGCAATAAGGGGGCGTTTTTGAGGGGGTTACGAAAAATCTTACAGGAAAAAGGCCCTTTTGATGTTATTCATGCCCATCCTTATACGTTGAGCGGTCTTGCGTTAATGCAAGGTGCGAGAGCGGGTATTCCTGTACGTATTGTTCATAGCCACACAGATCGCCGAAAGGCAAGGCGTGATAAGTCGGTAATAAGGCGCGCTTATATAGGGGCAATGAAGAAGTTAATTTCTCGCACGGCAACTTATGGCTTAGCGGCAAGTGATGACGCGGCAGTATCATTATTTGGCAAAAATTGGAATAAAGATCCGCGCTGGAATATCATGCATTGTGGTATCGATTTAGAACCGTTTAAAAAAACCAAAACAAAAGAGGCTATGCGTAAATCTTTAGGCATTCCTCAACAGGCGCATGTAATGGGGCATGTTGGCAGTTTCCATTTTGAAAAAAATCATGAGTTTCTTCTTCATCTTTTTGAAAAAATGGCGAAAAGTGATTTAAAGCTCCATTTAATTTTAGTTGGCGATGGGCCATTAAAGCAGAAATATGAAGATCGTGTTAAAACACTTAATTTAGAAAAGCGTGTTATCTTTACAGGCGTTAGATCAGATGTCCCTGATTTATTAAAAGCAATGGATATTTTTGTATTTCCTTCACTTTTTGAAGGATTAGGATTAGCTGTTGTAGAAGCACAGGCAGCGGGCTTGCCTTGCTTAGTCGCAGATACCGTGCCACAAGAAGCATCAATCGTTGATGGAGCGGTAGAGTTTTTGCCGCTTGAAAACGCCGATGAGCAGTGGGTAAAGGCAATTAAAGAGAAATTCGAAGGTAATAGAATTGATGCAGCACGTGCGCTTAATCAGGTTTCTTCAACACCATTTAATATTGATCATAATGTTACGATGTTGATGGAGTTATATGATACGTTAAGTGGTAGGCAGGATAGTAAAGATGCCGCATAAATCAGATTTTTTTATTATTGGCGCACCAAAATGCGGAACAACAACGCTTTATAGTTGGCTAAAAGATCATCCAGATGTCTTTATGCCGAAAGAGAAAGAACCGCATTATTTTGCACAGCACTTATCGGATCGTTATTGTCGTGTACGTGATGAAGATTCATACTTAAATTTATTTGCTAATAAAGCCGAAAATCAGGTTTGTGGCGAAGCGTCGGTTCTTTATGGATTTTCACCTGAAAGTATAAAAGAGATTTTGAAGTTTAACCCAGAAGCCAAAATTATACTGATGATGCGCCACCCTATCGATATGATTGTGTCGTATCACGGGCAACTTCTTGTGAATTTAGAAGAGGATGAAAAATCGTTTGAGCGGGCGTGGAATCTTCAGAGTGACCGGTCTAAAGGCAAGGAAATACCTGATATTTCAACTGATCCAGACTTGTTGCAATATAGCGATGTTGGGCGTTTGGGTGTGCATCTTCAGGCTATTGTTGATATTGTACCGCAAGATCAATTGAAGGTGATTTGTTTAGATGATTTAGCGCGCAATCCAAAAGAAGTTTATATGGATGTAATAGAGTTTTTGGGTAAAAGTTGTGATGGGCGCGCTTCTTTTAATAAAGAAAATGAAGCGTCAGCAATAAAATATCAATGGTTAGAAAAGGCACGACGAAGCCAAAATACTGTTATTAAGTCTATAAAATCATTTATAAAATTACTACCCTTATCGAATAGATTATTACAGTTTAATCAAGCGCGCCGCATCGATATACAATTAGACGAAATATTTCTAAATACCCTTTATAACCATTTTGGTAGCGATATTGAGTATTTAGAAAATTATTTTGGCAAAAAACTGAACACTAAATATGAAAGAAATTCGTAATGTCTCTTTGGTATAATACAATTAAACCAGCTTTAAGAAAAATGGGCATCCAAAAGCCTTATCATCGTTTAAAAAAACGTCTTGAGGCGGAAAAATTAAAGGGTCAAAAACATGAAGAGGTCTTTGGACAAATTTATGAGAGTAATGATTGGAATGGCCGTGAAAGCGTTTCTGGGCAAGGATCTGATTTAAATGAAACGGAAGTTTTGTTGCAAAAATTACCTGCATTATTAGAAAAATATGACGTAAAAACGATCATTGATTTACCGTGCGGTGATTTTAATTGGATTCAACATCTTGAATATGATTTTGATCATTATACGGGCGTTGATATTGTGCAAGCAATTATTGATCGTAATATCTGCGAGTATGGATCGGATTCTATTTCATTTAAAAAACAAGATTGCTTGAAAGATGATTTAGGAAGGGCAAATTTAATTTTATGTCGAGATCTTCTTATTCATTTTAGTTTTGAAGATTGTTTTTCTTTTTTCAAAAATTTAAAAAAATCCAATATTCAATATGTCCTGACAACACATTTTATTGATGAAGAAAATGAAGAAATTGAAACGGGGCAGTGGCACCCTATTAATTTAATGGCGCCGCCGTTTAATTTATCGGAGCCGTTGGATATGATTATTGAAGAAACAAAAATGTTTGATGGGCGTTATGCGCAAACAAAAACGATGTCTCTTTGGAAGGTCTCAGACCTTCCGTTTTAATTATTTTCCTCTGCCGCTGGCTCTATCATGGCTTCTATAGGTGCTGGTGCATCAGTTAAAGCCGCATCGCTTTGGCCGCTAAAACCAGAAGGAAAGCTATCTGCACCTGCGGCTGGCGTGATCGCGTTTAATGATTCGGGATCAAAATTATCTCCTTGGCCTTGGGCGGCAATAGTATACATTTCCTCAAATGACATTGATGTATCTTCTGGGGAAGCTTGCGTTGCTTCATTGCTTGCTAAAATCTGCTCGCGCTCATTAGATACACCAGTGAACATGGGCACCACTGTGAAAGACAGAATTAAAATTGCTGCACATAGATAGATAAATTTCATCATTTTTTCCTCTGTTTATATTTTAAGAGCGTATAGGAGGAGTTAAAATGTTTCTTCCATCCATTGGCCTACGCCTTTTAAATCTTTTCCTGCGCCATCCCATGTATTGGAACACCCGCTTATAAAACCAGCAACGACACACAGAGCAATCAGAAGGGGTATGTTTTTATTCATTTTGAAACCTTAGGTTAGAATTTTTGATTCTTAAAGTTTCTCATAAAAGCGGCGCATTTCCAATGCTTATCCCGCCCCATCCCTTGACTCTTTTGTACCACTCTGGCTAAAGTCTTACCAAGTATGGCGCATTTTATAACAGAAAACGCCATCAATTACCATAATTATTTTCACTTTAAGGAGGAAACCGCTATGGCACACCCATCATTTCAACTAAAAAGAGCCAAAAATGACCAGTATTATTTCACTTTGACAGCGAAAAACGGTCAGGTTATTGCTCAATCAGAGATGTATAACTCTAAAGATGCCGCTGAAAATGGTATTGCATCAGTGAAAACGAACGCACCACAAGCTGATATTGACGATCAATCTGCTGCTGCGTAAGTAGTTTTATATCAAATTTTGAAGGAGCCGTGAGTGTAAAACTTGCGGCTTTTTTATATTTAAAACATTCCGCTGCTTGGGCTCGCGCTGGCCATCGTGGCGCTCGCACCGTTTTGAGCTGTTGCTGTGGCAATTGCTGATGCGTTTTGGCCAGAAAACTCTGGAGCACTATGCATGGCGGGTGGATTAGGTTGCCCGTAAAGACTGAATGCCGTTAAGGGCGCTTGTTGTGCTAAATCATCCATTGAAAAGCCATTGCGTTTTGCTTCTGCGTCAAATTTAATGCATTGGCAGTCAAGCAAGCTGCTTCCACATGATTGACATCCTTCTAGTGAAGGTTGTGCCAACTCAAAAATCTGTCCGTATTGTACCATGTTGAAAGTGTACGCTTATGCTTTCAGATAAAGCAAAAAAACGTGTTATTTTATTTGATATCAATAGGGTAGGAGGAAAAATGGTGGAGCCGATCGGAATCGAACCGACGACCTCTTGCATGCCATGCAAGCGCTCTACCAATTGAGCTACGGCCCCATTATCGTTTTTGATTTTTGTTCTCTAACAACGTTACGGCATCGCTCCTGTATATTTTATACATTTCGCTCTTTGTGCCTTATCAGAAAACAAAACTCCTTAACGCTAAGTAATGCATGTTCTTATGATAATTCTTTATTTTTGACAAGAAAAAAGGGGCATAAAATGAGCCCCTTTTTAGAATTGATTGTAAATCAGAGATTATTTTTTCAAAAGATCGCGGATTTCACCTAGAAGAACAACATCAGCTGCTGGCGCAGAAGGTTTTGCTGCTTCTTTTTCTTTTAGTTTGTTTACTTGACGCACAAGCATGAAGATTACAAAGGCAACGATCAAGAAGTTGATAATCGCGTTAATGAAAACACCATGTTTAACAACGGCTGCGCCTGCTTCTTCAGCAGCAGCAAGAGTTGCGTATTCTTTACCATCAAGAGCGATGAATAGGTTAGAGAAGTCCAGTCCGCTTGTTGCCATACCAATAATAGGCATAAGAACGTCACCAACCATTGAATTGACGATCGCTGTAAAAGCTGCGCCGATGATAATACCAACAGCCATGTCCATAACATTGCCGCGCGCAATAAAGTTTTTAAATTCGTTTAACATTTAAGTAATCCCCTTTTCATTGAAGTTAGGGGAGTATATTCGTCCTAAATTGATGAGGTCAAGATAATCGCCAAATGTTATCCATAAAAAAGCCCGCACTCCATATATAAAGGAGGCGGGCTTTAAATAACTAATATGGTTTATATATTAGCGCTGCTGTAGGAAATGCAGGATGTATTGGAACATCGCAATGAAGCTAATATAAAGGTTCAGCGCTGCTGCCCAGCCCATACGGCTTGCTAACTCAGCAGGTGTATTTGGCGAATACATGCGCTTCATGTCTTGTGTCTGCCATACAGTAAGGCCAGAGAATAAAACAATACCCGCACCAGCAATAAGGTTAGACATCATGCTGTTTTGCATGAAGATGTTTACAACACCTAAAACAACAATGCCGATAATACCCATGCTTAAGAATGTACGCATACCGCTTAAATCTTTTTTCGTTGTGTAACCAATGATGCTTAGGCCAGCAAACATTGATGACGCGATAAAGAATGCTAAAGCAACATCATGCGCCATAGCCGCATCACGTGCAGCGAAAGCGGCGATAGCTGAGAAGCTGATACCATAGACAGTTGCGACACCAAAGAAAGCCATCTTTAATTGTGAAGCCTTCATGCTTTCTGGACGAAAACCAAACCAGATGATGGCAAGGGGTGCAAAAATAACGATGTATTTTTGTGGGCCGCCTAAGAAAAGTTGTAAGAGCATTGGAGAAGACCCAACGATCATAGCAACAAGAGCCGTTACAAGAACGCCAGCAGACATTCTCATGTAGATAGTGCTCATATGTTTGCGCAAACCTTCATTAATTTCACGGCTACGTGAAACAGCTGCGTCTTGGTTATTAAAATTCATTTTTTCTCTCCTTTAAAATAAGAAAATATATATTTCTTTATTATACCAAATGGCGGCATAACGCAATGAATACACAGATACATTCGGTTTTATTTTAAAGCGCGTTACAAAATTTTACTATTTGTTTTAATCCAAGGATTCTGGGTGCGGCGACGTTTAAAGCGCTCACGTGTTGTCCAATTGGTACGATTATGATCCCAAGGTGAAAATTGCTCTTTTTTAGGCGCCGCTGGAGCGGAAAGAGGGGTTAATTGTGGGAGATCAGGAATAGGCGTGTTTGTTGTTTCAGATAGAGCTTTAATACGCTGTTCAATAGGAGGGTGCGTTGCAAAAAGCCCCATAAAAGGAACATGATTTTCAATACACATCATGTTGATATCAGCGGGAATTTTAGGAATTTGGTCTTTACCAGAAATGCGCATGAGCGCACGCATCATCGCGTCAGGATTTTTTGTCATTTGTATTGCGCCTGCATCAGCCATATATTCGCGCCGACGTGATAAAGCAAAACGAGTAAAGAGGGTTGCAAAATATCCAATCCACAAAACAAGCATTATCATCATTAAAATCATAAGACCGCCCCCGCCTTTTTTATTATTACCACGGGGAACATAAAGACCATATCGCACATTGCGCCACATGACTTGAGCAGCAAAACCAAGCATACCAGTGAAGATAATGGTGATGATAAGAAGGCGTACATCACGGTTTTGAATATGGGTAAGTTCGTGCGCTAAAACACCCTCGACTTCATCTTTAGATAATGCTTGTAAAAGACCGCGCGTGACGGTGACACAAAAACTTTTTTCATCAATACCGCTAGCAAAAGCATTTCTTGCATGGCTTTCAATGATTTCAAGGCGCGGCATTGTCATCCCCTCTGCAATACAAAGATTCTCTACAAGATTGTAGAGTTCAGGTTCTTCTTTTCGTGTAACAGGGTGGGAGTTCGCCATGGAGCGAATCATTTTCGTATGAAATAAATAGGCAATGGCAAACCATCCGCCAACACCTGTGATTATAAGCGGCCAGTATTCACCGATAATGTTGTTGGCAAAGAAGCCTGCTGTGTTCCAATTGTTTGCGGAATATATTTGCATACCGATGATGGCGGTGCAAAACCAGACAATGGCAATAATAAGAACAGGGTAAAGAGCCAATAATGCGATTGATTTCACATTATTGTTCCAGATATGAGTTTGAAGCCCTGTTGCGCGTACAGCCATTTAAATAATCTTAAGTGCCAAATTTAACATTAGGTGCTTTTTCTAAGGCTTCACGCTGATCTTCATCAACTTCAAAAAACTCTTCAGTCTTAAAGCCGAAGTTTCCAGCAATTAGATTTGCAGGGAATTGCTGGATCGCTGTATTGAATTCTGATGTGGCGTTGTTAAAGAAGCGGCGTGCCGCAGCAATTTTATTTTCAATATCTGAAAGCTCAGCCATGAGTTGTTGAAAGTTTTGATCAGCCTTAAGATCAGGGTAATTTTCAGCAACAGCATTTAAGTTGATAAGAGCTTGCCCTAAACCAGTTTCAGCTTGAAGGCGCTCACCTTCTGAGCCAGCCTCTTTAACCTTAGCGCGCATTTGTGTCACTTTTTCAAAGATTTCTTTTTCATGCCCTGCATAACCTTTTACTGTTTCAACGAGAGAAGGTACAAGATCGAAGCGTTGTTTAAGCTGTACGTCTATATCGGCAAATGCATTTTTACGATTTTGCCTTAAGGCTACTAAACGGTTGTATAAAGTGATAAGAAAAAGTGCGAGGGCGATAATAACGCCTAAGATGATCCAAAGTTCCATGAGGGGCTCCTTTTGCAGCATTTAATTTATTCGCGTTAGTTTTACCACAAAACACGTAATCTTTTGCACTTTTTTGCGTATCCCGCTAATCTTCGTTTACAATAGACGGATCAGCTTATTTTAAAGGATTTATCAATGCGCATTCTCTTTTCAACGATTTTAATGGGTTTTATTGCTTTATTTTTAATTACACCAACTGTCAGTGCGCAGAGTAGTGGAGATCTTCCAGCTATTCCAACAGCTCTGCAAATGTTGAGTGATCGTGGTGCGCAAATGCGTTATTTGGGTAAGCAGCACGGCATGGATGGCTGGATTGCGATTTATCAGGGGCAAGAGAACTATTACTATGTGACACCTGATGGCGGCGCCTTTTTAATGGGTGTGATGTTTGATAAAGAAGGCGAGATGATTACCGTTAAGCAAGTTGCTGATCTTCAAAAGCAGGGCGGAGAAGTGCTTGATTTTCTGGCGGCAGATCAGAAAAAAGAAGATTTAACTAAAGCAATGCAAAAGACAAATAAGGCATTTGAATATAAAACGCCTGCTGAACGTATGTTTGCTGAGGTAGAAAATAGCAATTGGATTGCTTTTGGCAATAAGAATGCGCCTGTTATTTATTCATTTATGGATCCACAGTGCCCGCACTGTCACAGTTTTATGAAGGACATGAAAGAAGATTATCTTGAGCGTGGTTTGATACAGGTTCGTATGATTCCCGTTGGTTTTAGAGATGAAACATTGGCACAAGCATCGTTTTTACTGGCTTCTCCTGACCCTCAAGAGCGCTGGTACAAACACCTTGATGGTGATGCTTCGGCGCTTCCTGCAAAACAAGGGATAAATACGCAAGGTATTCAGATGAATTTGGCGCTGATGCAATCTTGGGATTTTAGTGTAACGCCGCTGACGGTTTATCGGGATAAGGCAGGAAAAGTGAAGATTATCCGCGGTAGAGCGGCTGATTTAACAAATATTTTAGCGGATCTGCCAGTAAAATAACAAAAAACAATAATATGGTAATATTTTTTACAATTTCCTAATATTTATCAGCCATATATAGTATGAAAGAGTATGGGTATTTGCTATCAGGCAATCTGATATAAGCCAAAAACGGTATTAAAAAATGACACAACAATCAGCCTTGTTAATCAAGACACTTGAAAAGATCGGCGCACCTTTGGCGGCGGCAGTTGAGGAGGTTTCACAACGTGCACGCGGTGATATGGAGCCTGCCGCGCGTGAGGTTGAGGACGCAAAGATTATTGCGCAGCTTTTGGGGCAGACGGTTCAGATTAGCTTATCTTTGGGCGGTTCTCTTATTCAGGCCTCGGATGAAGCGGAAGCGGATGCTTTGCGTTTGGCTGTGGCCGCCATGATTGCGCCTATTATAGCGCATCACTATCGTCAAAATGGTATCGCGCCTGATGATAATGCATTGTCTCGTATTACAAAATCGTTAGAGGCCACATTGGCATTTGCAGAGAATTTTAATCCAGCAAGTGATCAAGGAAGCCGCCTTTCTATACTTGGAGAGGATGTTCTTGTTTTTGATACAGCGCAAGTTGATATTACCGTGCTTGATGCTCTTGTCCCTGTTGTAAATGCTATTGGTGAGTTTTCTTTTGGCCTAAGTGAAACCAAATTATTGCAAGATGTGTCGGAAAAGATAAAAGATAAGGCGGTTGCTTTTAATGGCGAGGGTGACAAGCTAGCAGAGCTAACAATTATTAAATCATTAGCGAAGATTTACGCAGATTGCCATTTGGCAGAGGTACGTAAATTATCCAATTCCAAGAATGAAGCTGGTGCGGAGTTGTCAATTGATCCCGTTTGGACTGCCTTTGATACGCGTTTGGCAATGGTGAATACATTGCTTGGTTTAGCGCCAGTGGCA
>PANS01000046.1 GCA_002708415.1 Micavibrio sp.
AAGAGCAAAAACAGTGTGATCCTTACCAAGGCCTACGTTTTTACCAGCTGCATATTTTGTACCGCGCTGACGGATAATGATATTCCCGCCGACAACAGCTTCGCCACCAAATTTCTTAACGCCAAGACGACGACCTGCTGAATCGCGACCGTTTCTTGAACTACCACCTGCTTTTTTATGTGCCATAACTTATGTCCTCTCAAATTTATCCCTGATGTTTATTTATGCAGCTTTAATATCTGTAATCTCAATCACTGTCAGATCCTGACGGTGACCAGCTGTACGGCGATAATTCTGTCTGCGTTTCTTCTTAAATACCACAATTTTGTCGCCGCGTGTGTGTTCAAGTACTTTTGCTGTGACTTTTGCACCTTTTTCTCCGATTTTAGCGTCTTTACCGTCAGAAGTCATAAGTACTTCTAAATCGATGCTAGAACCTTCTTTTGCGTCCATGCGCGCTACTTCAAAGCGATCACTTTTCGCTACTTTATATTGTTTTCCGCCTGTGCGTACTACTGCAAACATATCAAAATCCTAAATAATTTGTTTTATATCAACACCTTAAATGAAAACATTGAATCACTTATGTGCCTAAAGATGCGCCAATATACACATCTATTTTTCAGTGTCAAGAAAATGAGCGCTGATTTACACGATATTTAACGCCTTAAAAGCCTTTATATTCAAAGTGTAAAACTGCTATGTATACGGCATGAACGTTCTTGTTATAGGCCAAAGCTCCTTTATTGCACAGCACCTTAAAAAACATCCCATCGCTAAGGACTGGGACTATATCTCCTATAAAGGCTTTGAGGCAGCAGCAGAATGGAAGAAAAAGCCTTCCTGCGTGATTAACTTAGCGCTCGATTCGATTGTTCGAGAGGGACAACACAGCGACTTAGATATTAAAGTTGGTAAAAAAGCACAAGCATCAGGTGCTCATTTGATCGCAATAAGCACGCGCGCCGTATACGGCACCTCCGATAGCTTTAACGTTTTCACTGAAAACAGTCCGTTTTTAGAGGGCTGTACGCCGTATGGAAAGGCAAAGCGTAATATTGAAGCAGAGCTATTAAACTCTCTAGATAATCAAAAACTCACTATATTAAGACCATCCAATATATTTGGCTTTGAATACCAGCCAGAAGCGCCAAGAAAAAGTTTCTTTGGGCAAATGCTTTACAGCCTAAAGCATGAAGGTGAAATTAACTTCAATATGTCTCCTAAAACACATCGCGATTTTCTTCCTGTGGAAAGTTTCGTGGATATAGTGGTGGAAATTGTCTTAAATCCAACCGCAGGTATCTTTAATGTCGGATCTGGAGTAGGGACACCGTGCGGCGATATAGCGGGGTGGGTAATGGAAGGCTACCAACAAGGTGCCCTTAAAATTGAACCTGAAGCTTCAACGACAGATGGTTTCATCGTTGATACTCAAAAACTTCTTAATAGTTACCCATTGTCTATTACATGTCCTGATAAGGATGTTATACAAAGAGCGTGCATTAATATCGGAAAGCAATTACGACAAATAGATTAACGTGAAAATACTTTTTGCTATCAAAACAATAGACGGATCAAAAGGCGGCGCCGAAAAAGTGCTAGCCGATATTTCTTCTGGCATGTCTGTTCGAGGGCATCATGTTTCGGTTTTAAGTTTTGATAATACAAAAGGGCGTTCGTTCTATGATTTTGGAACAAAAGTAAAACGTATCAGACTCGCTGTTGGTAATGTTCTGCGTAAAGCAACTTTCTGGGAGGTTATCACACGCATGCGCGTTATTCGCAAAGTTGTGAAGCGACATAAACCAGATGTTGTTGTGGCTTTTATGCATAGTTCCTTCATTCCCTGCGCCTTTGCCCTCATTGGTACAGGCGTTCCTGTCATTGCGAGCGAACACATTGTTCCAACGCATTACAAAAACAGAAAATGGGAGTTTCTACTACTCATTTGCAGTCGTTTTTTCGTTAAAAAAATTACCGTTCTTTCCAATAACATCATCCAAACATATCCCACATTCCTTAGGGATAAGATGGTTCCAATAGCAAACCCTGTTAAAGAGACCCGTATCCCCAATACGAGTGAAGGTGAAGGTAATGCGCAAAATATTATTCTGAATGTTGGGCGATTAACAGATCAAAAAGCACAACACATTCTTATTGAAGCCTTCGCTCTACTGGCCGACAAATATCCAAAATGGGTTGTTCGTATTGTTGGAGAAGGGGAGTTACTAGAAGATTTAAAAATTCTCACACAAAAACTAAACATGGCCAATAGAATAATCTTTGCGGGCACAACATCAAATATTGATGCGGAATACTCTAAAGCCAATATTTTTGCTCTTCCATCATCATATGAGAGCTTTGGACTTGCCACAGCCGAAGCAATGTCTCACGGCGTACCTCCAATTGGTTTTGCAGATTGCCCTGGTACAAATGAAATTATAGAGCACGGCAAAAGCGGGATATTGGTTGAAGGTATCGATTCAGTAGAAAAATACGCCACCGCACTGGAAAGCTTAATCCAATCAAAAGACACTAGACAAAAGATTGGCGCTGCCGCAAAAGAATCTATAAAAAAATATCATCCCGAAAATATATTGAATGAATGGGAAACATTGATCAAAGGTGTTGTCAAAAACAACACTCAGAGCAGTAAAAAATAGGTCAAACAGATGAATAAATTGAAACAGCGTACCTGTAGCTTCGTCACACGTGTATCATGGCTTAAAGAATTCATGCCCAGCACTTTAGCGACTATTTTTTACCTCATTAAAGTGAAAGCGAACGCTAACACGCCAATGACTGGCATTTATAAAGGTCTAACCTTTACGGCATATCCCCAAGATCTATCTGCCGTTAAAGAAGTTCTGGTTGATACCGAATATGATTTCTTAAGGGATATTATTCACGCAACTAAAGTGCCCAGCATTCTAGATGTAGGCGGAAATATTGGAACATTCTCTTTATGGGTTTTAGGTGAAAATAAAAACGCCAACATTCTATCTATAGAGGCGAGTCCCAAAACCTTTGAAACAATTCAAAAGACCGTTAAATCCGCTCAAGAAAGAGGTTGCAATTGGTATTGCGAAAACAAGGCGGCATGGAAAGATAATAACGATGTGTTCATGAAGACTGAAGGCGACAGCATGGGACATAAAGTTGCGACAGATGGCGGCAGCAAAGTTCAAGGCATCTCACTTCAAGAGCTGATAACAATGCAGCAAAAACGTACAGGTAATAAACAAATCGATATTTTAAAAGTAGATATTGAAGGGGCGGAAGAATCCTTCCTTGCTAATACCGAAGAAAACAAAGCAAGCTTAGAAAGTATTAAAAACCTCGTGATTGAACTTCACCCTAATTATTGTGATATTACGGGCGTTGAAAAGCTCATTCAATCTCACTATAAAAATATTGTGCCTCAAATGGATAGGCTCTCTGATAAGCCTCTCTTACATTGTTATAACTAAGTTATAACTAACCGTGCCTTTTGATTTTCTTTCGTAAAGACGAACAGTAGGAAAAAAGGTAAGGGTTCGTTCTTTTTAAAAATCTTTTAAACGCATTATATAACAGTGTTCGATAACCATCAAAAGAGCGCTTTGTTTTTAAAAATCGTGTTTTAGCCTCAAGAACAGATTCTTTAGAAACTGAAGCATATTTCAACGTATCAAAGTCAGGTTTTTCTTTAGAGAAAATAGCTTTTCCATCATTATATTGACGTGATAACTTCTCATTCCCTTCATAAAAAGTCTCGAAAACAAATTTTTGAATCTCAGGAGGTAAAGCGTATTTCTCCTTTTTCCCATGAGCCGTATTATGGCGGTCAAGAATATCAATAATGGTGTCTTCAGCAATTCTTGATTTGGGTGTTAAATTAAGCTCTTTCTTAAGCTCAATAATCTCTCTAGACCAACTCTCATGAACATGGTCTTCGGGGTGATCTATTTCAAAATCCGACGGAGAAACGCCAATTAAATCAAGGAAGTCTAAAATGATATTCTGCTTAGTTAAATTTTTACGATTATACTCCTTCATATACATTGCGTCAGGATCAAGAACCGCCCCCCATTCGCTCATAAGACGTTCATAATTCATACAAGGCACAAGCATTTGAGTGATCTGCTTATCATCTTCATAAATGCGTTGCTGCATCGTGCCTTCATACCGAATTATTTGTGGTATGGCAGACGTCAGCCATTGTATTTGCGAGCGGAGATAAACAATGATTTTTAAATTATCTTCGCCTGTATAACGCTTCAAAACCTCTAGTTTTTCTTTATAGACAGAATAGTAATCATTTATATCGTCAAACTCCCATAAGTAAGGGCGCCCACCAAAAAACGATTCCCCGCTTAGCAATAATGTTTCACAACCAGAAGCCTTATATTGCTCCATAAATTGATGCCAATACTCATCTGCCGTTAGGTAAGGATAAAAGTCATAGCCATTTAATGCATTTGCAAACGCATTATGATTAAGAAGGTTTATAGGCCTTCCTTTAAGGGTTATATCTGGATATAAAGTAGAATATTCTTTGGCGAGTTTCTTACGATTGCGACTTAAAAAGCTTTGTAACGCTGTCGTCCCTGTTTTACTTTGCCCTATATGCAAGATAATATTCATAAATTTTTATATATCCTATTGTTCAAAATATTTTATTTGATGTTTAATACCCTAAAACTAACGACAACACCAACAATCTTAAAACAAAGCTAATTGAATAGTTATTTCAGAAAAAGCAATGGCGTTAAAAATTGTTTAAATCGAAACAAATTATTTTTCTTAATCTTGCGCAAACTAATGATGTGTGTCATTAGTCCAACATAATATTTTAAAGATTTGAAATTATGACAAAAGAAACAACATTTGAAGATCTCTCTATCGTTATTCCTGCCTATAATGAAGAAGATGGATTGAAGATAACACTTCCTCTGGTAAAAGAGGCTTTTCCCAAAGCTGAAATTATCGTTGTGAATGATTGCAGTACAGATAAAACCATTGAAAGCGCTAAACTATTCAAAGATGTGAGTATTATCTCGCATGATTTTAATCGTGGTCAAGGCGCAGCTTTATCAACAGGGATGCTGGCAGCAACAAAAAAATATGTAGCTTGGTTTGATGCTGATAATGAACACCGCACTCAAGATTTATTAAGTCTCTACAATTCAATAAAAGACAATAATAGAGCCGCTGTTATTGGTCAAAGAACAGGTCGTTCTGCAAATTGGATTAGGGGATCAGGTAAATGGCTTGTGCGTCTCATTGGCCGTAGTTTTAAAATTAATGCAGGATCTGATTTAAATTGTGGCCTTAGAATTTTTCGTAGAGATATAATCCTTTCTTACTTGCACCTTATTCCGCAAAGATTTAGCGCCAGCATGATTACGACACTAATCGTAATTGAGCGCGGTTATCCTATCGCTTTTGAGCCAGTAGAGACAAACTCTCGCGTTGGTTTCAGCACTGTGCGCCTTAAGGATGGCTTTGAAGCTATTTTATGGATGTTAAGAGCTGTCATGCTTTTTGCACCCATTAGAATTTTTCTTCCCACGGGGCTGGCTATGATCGCATTAGGCAGTCTTTACAGCTTTACTATTGCTGTTCTTATTGGCTCTGGCCTTCCTGTTGCAGGAATGCTTGTCATCCTAACGGGCGTACTATTTATTATGCTGGGGCTTATTGCAGATCAAATCAGTCAGTTTCGCCTCAGTCAAATTCCTTTTAACAAAAACTTAGCCCGCCAATATCAAAAAGATATTAAGGAGAGATCATAATGAACTCAAATGCCCAAAAAGCCCCAAAAGAAATGTTTGTTGGAGCTCCTCCTGAGTGGAGTTTAAATCAACCTAAAAGCCTGCTGCAGCAAGGATGGGATTTTCTTGGTGCCCCTTTACGTATGGTTCTTTTGCCTGATCACCTTAATGAAAAAATGCACTTCACCTCATTAAGAGCGGAGCGCCTTGCAAATGTTCTTCCTCAGCTTGAGGGAAGATGCCTTGATATCGGCGCCGGAGATAACATGCTTTTAAAGCTGTATCAAAAGAAGAACAGTGATGACAAAGCACATCCAGCACATCAAAGCGTTGGATTAGATGTCGAGGACTGGGGAAGTAATTGCACTATCGTTGAAAACTGTAAAAAGTTACCTTTTGACGATAATAGTTTTGACACGGTTTGCTTTATTGCTTGTATCAACCATATTCCTGAACGTGTTGAAGCACTTCAAGAAACAATGCGTATCCTAAAGCCTGGCGGTAAAGTCATCATCACCATGATTGGCAAGGTCATTGGCGAGATAGGCCATGCTATTTGGTGGTATAGTGAAGATAAACATCGTGATGTTCATGAAGAAGAGCTTATGGGTATGAATTCATCTCATATAATAAAGCTATTAAAAGATACAGGGTTTAACGATATTGATGAACAAGGATTTGTTTATAACCTAAACCGATTATATATAGCCAAAAAAGATGCCGCATAGGTTAAAAAAAATACTTCGAGCGGTTTTGCCGATTATTGTCTCTATTGCGTTACTTTTCTGGTTATTTCAATCTTTAAATATAAAGCAAATAATCGAGATTACTGTACAAATCAAATTGCCTTACTTGTTTTGCGCGGCAGGGGCGATGGCGGTATTCTTTATTTTAGGTGCTCTTAGGTTTGTTTTGCTCTTAAGGCCAAGAATATCCTTAAGTCTAATGGATTCGGTGAAATTAAACTTTTCTATGGTTATTTCTACACATTTTTTAGGCACATTAAGTGAAGCCTTACGCGTTATTTATTTGACTCAAAATTTTAATATCAAATGGAAAGACGCTCTTGCTGTACATATAAGTGATCGTCTTTTAAGTGTTTGGATGCTATGTCTCGCCCTGGTTGTTTTTGCGCCACTTTACTTTCATGACACCCTGTCTCTTTTTCTGCTCGGGCTTATTGCCATAGGGCTAATAATATCTCTATTCTTATCAACCCAAACATTCTGGCCTAACTGGATTGCATCAACAATGATGTTCTTTGCCAGCAGCTTAACAGGCTGGAGAAACATCCTAAAACAGCTGTCTTGTATCGTTGCTTCTATGATTATGACGGCGCTAGCACTCTGGATCATCTCCTATTCAATGGATATTCCAATGCCTTATACATTGTCTCTGGCTATTGCCCCAATTGCTATTTTAGCAAGCCTTGTGCCGTTTACTTATGCTGGATTAGGCAGCCGTGAAGCCGCATTAGCATACGTGTTTCCTTTGGTAAGTGCGGTTACAAAAGAACAGGCCTTCACAATTAGCATTGCCTTAGGAGCTTCGTATTTTTTGTCTTCCTTGCCTGGAATTTTCAGCTTGCCTAAACTAATTAAAATCAGCAAATCTTAATCAATTTTAACGTAATTTTTTCTTTCAAGCTACAAACTCAGGAAATAAGCCTAGTAATTTCAGAGTAATGTTCTTCTTGGCGAAGGCTAGCGCTTTTTTCATGAATAGACATGGTATTTTATTACAGGTAATCTATAGTGAGATCAAGTGCTTAATGGAAGGGGCAAAAGGCAATACCAATGAAAAACATGACGCAAAAGACTATCAATGATTTTGGCGAACAATGGGAACGCTATACCGATGATGATGGTTATTATGCCTCTTTAGAGTATTTTGATGATATATTGGAACCTTTGCAAAGTTCTCAAGACTATAAAGGTCAAACAGTCTTGGATATAGGAAGCGGCAGTGGTCGAATTGTAAACATGATCCTTGATGCTGGTGCAAAGCATATTTTTGCTTTAGAACCCGCCAAAGCAGCGTTTGAGACATTAAAACAAAATACAAAAGATCGTGCTGAAAAAATCACATATCTTAATTCTCAAGGAGATGAAATACCCAAAGACGTTTCTGTAGACCGCATTGTTTCTATGGGGGTGTTGCACCATATCCCAGATCCCGATCCTGTAATGACAGCAGCATATAGCGCTTTAAAACCTAAGGGAACTTGCCTTGCATGGCTATATGGCAAGGAAGGAAATGGTCTGTATCTGTCCCTTGTAAACCCTTTACGAGCTATAACAACACGAATTCCTCATTTTTTACTATCGTTATTGTGCCATGTCTTAAACGCGTTTTTATATTTGTATATTTTAGGCTGTTTTATTCTTCCTCTACCGATGCATAAATACGCAAAAAAAGTTCTTTGGAATTTAAATCATCAAAAAAGATATCTTGTAATTTATGATCAGTTAAATCCTGCTTATGCCAAATATTATACAAAAAAAGAGGCTATGAATTTATTTGAAAAAGCAGGCTTTAAAGATGTTCAAATTCATCACCGTCACGGATATAGCTGGACAGTTTTAGGAACGAAAGAATAAGCATGAAAGGCACAAAATTTTCTCATGCCTATTTATTATTAGTGCTTGTTTTTGTTATCGTGACTGGCGTTCTCGTTCAATCAACGCATGTCTTACGCGCAGACGACGACACATTATGGCTTTACTATATCTCAGCAAAATTAAATGACTTGAATACGGCAAATGATTACGAACAGGAGCTTATAGATCTTTTAAAAAACAATGAAGCCAATGAAGAAAGTATAGCTCGCTTTGAATTAAGGAAAGATTATAATATGAATTATATTCTTCCGGAAGCCATCTGGTATAGCGTTATTAAGCTTTGGCCTGAAAAACCTACAATTGAAAATTATGCTGTTTATTTGAGCAAAATCATTCCTTTTATGATTTTATTAACAACAGCTATTCCCTGGATTTTCTTTCTTTTATTTCTTTTTAAGAAAAAAGATCATCACATGCTTTTAAGCGTCACTATAGGCCTAACGCTAATAGCTGTTATGACAGCACTTCCTTACGTTACAGGCTATACACCAAAGGTTTATTTAACGGGCTATATTTATAATATAGAAGAATTTATACGCAATACATTACTCTTTATTTTTACTCCTGGGCCTGCATTTAGTATTTTTGGCACCACACCGCGCAATTATTTTACTGTCTTGACGCTCTTGCTCTTTTTAATGCGTTGGAAAGGCGAACATAAAATAGCCTACTTGCTCCTCATTCCCTTATATACAATTCATTTAAGTTTTGCTTTGATCTTAAACCTTATGCTTTTGGGTCTGGATTATTTTTCTAGACAACCAATTTTTAAAAATGGACGATTGATTGCATTTAACGCTCTTACTTTAACCTATGGCTTGATTAATGAATCTTTGTGGCAATACGTATCGTCCTCTTTAAGCTTTCAGATTGCTGGCTTAAGTTGTTTTGTTTTGTTTTTATTGCTTCTTTGGCGATTTAATCCTGATCCTGTTTTAAATAAAATTCCTTTTATTAAACTCCTTAAAAACCAAAAAGAACCGCTGTCCGATATAATTTTATTTTCTATAGCATGGAGCGCCATCTTAGTGATTGTAATTTTTTACCTTCAATTGACAAATATGGATCAAATGCAAGCCAAATATTTTTGGGCACAATTAAACGGCAGAGCTCTTTCTTTTTTCCAGCCTGTGATCATCATTGGGTTGATATATATTTCATTGAAAAATGTTAAAAAAACCAAAAAAGTAGTTATGGGAACGTTATTATTGCTTCTTTTATGGGGAGTTGCGTTTAATTTCAGTTTAAACAAAAAGCCACTGCCTTTTGATAAAATGACAGAAGATATTAAGCTCATTGACGCTAATCTAAGTGCTGGCGCACAAGCTGAATTAAATATAAGAGATCGGTTTATCTTATCGGAACAGCTTGTTTATTACGCCTTGGGACAAATGATGACGCTTGATAGTAATCGTATGGATACGATTAAAGAAACAGCGAGGATGCCATAAAATGTGTGGGATAGCAGGAATTTATTATAAAAATGGGTGCGCCGTTGAACAGTCTATTTTAAAAAAAATGTGTAATGCTATTGCTCACCGTGGCCCTGATGGGGAAGGGTTCTGGGTCAATGGCAATATAGGTCTAGGTCATCGCCGCCTTGCCATTAGAGAGCTCTCTGACCTTGGAGCGCAGCCAATGACGAGTTCTGACAATCAAGTTATTGTTAGCTATAACGGCGAAATTTATAATGATGGAGAGTTGCGGCACATTTTAAAAAAGGATTTTGGTGTTAATTTCAAATCAGAATGTGACACTGAAATTATTCCTGCAGGATATCAAGCTTGGGGGTTAGGCCTTTTTGAAAAATTAGAGGGAATTTTTGCAATTGCAATTTGGGATGTAAAAAAGAAATCTCTTATTCTTGCGCGCGATCATATGGGAATTAAGCCGCTTTATTACTCAAATAATGATGCTTGCGTACGGTTTGGTAGTGAAATTAAAGCTTTATTTGCCGACCCAGATCAACCAAAAGTATTGAGCGAGAAAGATGTTGCTGATTTTGCAATAAATGGTTATCCATCACCAGATAGAAGTACATATAAAAATATTTATCAAGTGCCTGCTGGAAGTATTCTGTCGTTTGATGCACAGGAAAAAAAACTTCATCAATATTGGCAACCGTGCCGAACACACGACATAACAAATATAGATCAAGCAGAAGAAGAATTGGAAAATGTTATCTCTGATGTGGTCAAAAGCCAATTGATCAGTGACGTTCCCATTGGAATACTACAAAGCGCAGGTATTGATAGCTCTTTAATTAGTTTTTCTTTGCCAGAAAAAACTAACGCTCCTCTTTTTAGCGTTGGGTTTAAGCAAAAAAGTCATGATGAAACTGAAATTGCTGCGGCCGTGGCAAAACAACTTAATAGAAAGTTTCATAAAATATCGGCAGAAGAAAAAAGTATTGAAGAAACTCTTCGCGCAACAGTTTTTTATAGTGATGGGCAACTGGGCGATTCAAGCATGTTACCCACTTATCTCGTTTGTAAGGCCATTAGTAAACAAGCAAAAGTAGCCTTAAGTGGTGACGGGGCAGATGAAATATTTGGCGGTTATGAAACTTATAAAGCGACCGCTATGGCCAATAAAATATCTAAATTTTTGCCCGCAAAATTATGGCGTATTTTGGGGCATGGTATCCATCAATTTTCTGGTGTCCCTAATGCTCGTGTTCCTCCTCAAGAAAAACTAAGTCGCTTCCTTTTGGGGATGGGGGATGGTGTTCCACACACTGCATGGAGGCGTTATCTGCAAGATAAAGAAGCCAAAAAAATATTTTCTTCGTCTTTATGGGATACCTCAAGCATCACAAGTGATAATTATGGGAAAGCCTATAATCATGCGCAAGGGAATGTTCTTGATAAAGCGCTACTTGCAGATCAAACTCATTATTTGCCTGGAGATATGCTCATTAAATCAGATCGTATGAGCATGGCCAATGGTTTAGAAATACGCGTTCCTTTTCTTGATAAACGTGTTGTTGAGTTCGCAAACCGTTTGTCTCCAGATCTTTTGATTTCTCCAAAGGGGAAAACAAAGCATGTGATGCGTAATGTTCTTTCCAACAAAGGAGCTGAGAAAAGTCTAACAGAACGAAAAAAGACAGGCTTCAATTATCCGATCAATCATGCCTTTAGAACAGAATTAAACAATTTGGCTGATACGATCTTCACTCAAAAGACAGATGTTTTTGAACCTTACTTTAATGGCGGTGAAGTACGTAATCTTTGGCAAGTCCACAAACAAGGAAAGCGTAACTATAACCACGCCTTATGGACCCTCATGGTCTTTGCAATAACGAGAGAAGCGCTATAAAGGTGAGACTATAAAGACCAGTACCGATAGGTTGGATCAATATCTTCTGGTGAAAATAATGATTTTATATCAACCAGCAGTCCATTTTTCTTTAAACGGGATGTGATTTGACTAATATCCATTTTCTTATACAGCTTATGGGATACAGAAATTATTAAAGCATCAAGGTCTTGAAAATCATCTAAATTTGATAGCGTGATCGCGTATTTTTCTAAATCCATATTGTCATCAATCATGGGGTCGTGAATAAGAACATTATGCCCCTGATTTTTTAAGGATTTACAAATCTCTATAGATTTACTATGGCGCAGATCTGGAATGTTTTCTTTGAATGTAACCCCCCAAACCCCGATTTTAGCTGGCGTTTGTGAAACAGAATTTGAAACATGAGAGGCAATATAATCACTCATACTATCGTTTATTTTTCTGCCCGCCAATATAACATTTGGCGTATAACCAATGCTTTCTGCCTTTGCAGTTAGGTAATATGGGTCAACGCCAATACAATGCCCTCCGACTAACCCCGGTTCAAAGTTCAAGAAATTCCATTTTGTTGATGCGGCCTTTAAGACATCTTGCGTTCTTATTGAAAGACGATTGCAAATAATAGACAGCTCATTCATGAGTGCAATATTGAGATCTCTTTGTGTGTTTTCAATAACTTTAGCTGTTTCTGCCGCTTTAATGGAAGAGGCTTCAAAAAGACCTGCTATTACTGCGGAGCCATAAACATCTTTCATGCGCTCTATGGCTTCTGGTGTTTGTGCGGAAATAACTTTCACGATTTGTTCAAAGGTATTTTTTTTGTCTCCAGGGTTAATTCGTTCTGGTGAATATCCAAGAAAAAAATCTGTACCAGATTTTAAGCTTGATTCTTGCTCTAATATATCCGCGCAATACTCTTCAGTAACACCAGGATACACAGTCGACTCAAATACAACCAAATCGTTTGATTTCAAGTAAGGAGCGATTATTTCACAAGCACCTTTTAAAGCAGAAAGATCTGGTTGACAGGAAGCGTCAATAGGGGTTGGAACGGCCACGATATAAAAAGTAGTTTTTGATAAATCTGTAGGGTCATCGGTTATCACAAGTTGTGAACTTGAAAGATCCGTTTCAGCAACTTCGTTTGTTGTATCTATCCCATCAGATAGCTGTTGAACACGTTTGGCATTAATATCAAATCCAACTATTTTTCCATAATTTTTTGACAGGGAAACAGCAACAGGCAATCCCACATAACCTAAACCGATAACGGCAACATTTTCTAACGCATCTGCTTTGCTTTTTTCTATCATAACCATTTTTTCTATGTTAATTTTTGAGAGTTTTATCACAAAAAATATAATAATAACAGGCTATTTAACATGACGATTTTAGTAACTGGAGCAGCAGGATTTATTGGTTCCAGCTTATCTCGTAAGCTTTTAGAACAAGGCGAGACTGTCATAGGTGTTGACAACTTAAATGATTATTATGACGTTCAGTTAAAAAAAGACCGTTTAAAAACGCTTCAAGATATGGGTGGCTTCCAGTTTGAAAAAATTGAGCTAAGCGATCAAAGGCAAACTCAAAAACTTTTTCAAGGACCGGCTAAAAAAGCAAAAAAAATCGTTCATTTGGCCGCGCAAGCAGGAGTTCGATACTCTCTTACCAATCCACACGCTTACCTTTCATCTAATATCAATGGCCACCTTAATGTTATTGAAGGAGCACGTCATTCAGACAGCTTAACATCGCTAGTTTATGCGAGTTCTTCTTCTGTTTATGGAGGGAATAAAAAACATCCTTTTGCAGCAAGTGATCCAGTAAATTCGCCACTTTCACTTTATGCCGCAACAAAGCGCTCAGATGAATTGATGAGCTACTGTTATTCTCATTTATTTAAAATTCCGATGGTTGGCCTAAGGTTTTTTACGGTATATGGGCCATGGGGACGCCCAGATATGGCCGCTTATTTATTTTGTGAAGCGATGCGGCAAAATAAACCAATTTCTATATTTAATAATGGAGAAATGAAACGCGATTTCACTTATATTGATGATATTGTAAACGGCATTATGAAGGCTATGAATTACACACCAGAGGCTGATGAAAATGGTGCGCGCGCTAAAGTTTTTAATTTAGGAAACAATAAAACGGAAAAGTTAATGGATTTTATTTCTGTAATTGAACAAGAGATGGGCATAACGGCACAAAAAGATTTTAAGCCCATGCAACAAGGCGACGTTGCCGAAACATATGCCAATATCGATGAAAGCCGAGATTTGTTGGGCTACGATCCAAAGACTACTATTTATGAAGGTATTCCACGCTTTATATCTTGGTATAAAGATTATTATAACCTTTAGAATACGGTCGAGACATCAAATCTCATTTTTTAGGTATATTTCTTTCTAATAATATATTCCACAGAAACTAACATCGCTATTCTATAAAGAAACAAAGACGCAATTGCGCCCCAAATACCAAAGAATGGCACAAGCGCGATAGAGGCTAATATTTTCACAATAGAAATGATTAAAGTTACATTGTTATAGCTTTTAGAATCATTTTGAGAGCGAATAAATCTAAAGTTTAAATTCGCCATATTTCCAATGACAAGGGAAAACATAATGATTTGGGAGTAAAAAATAGCATCACTATATTTATCACTAAATAAGAAAAGCATAATATCAGGATATATTGTAAACGTTAAAGCAATTACAAAACCTGCGAAGCCAAAAGAGTAGAGTTTAATTGCTTTATATATTTCTTTTGTGATTTTTTGATGTTTAGCAAAGCGCGGCGCTAAAATTGAAGCTAACGTTTGTGTTACACCGCGCAATAGCTCTGGGATCCTGTTTGCAATAGCAAACACAGCCATCACTTGCGGAGCAACCAGATAAAATAATATAAATTCATCTAACCGCAAAGCAATCGTATGAACGGCGGTAAAGAAAGAAGTATTTAAACCATAGGTAATCATATTACCCTTATCTTCCACTCTTTCTTCTTTAAAAAAACGACAAAAGTCTATTGTCGACATCACAATATTTAAAAGGGAAGGGATAAACATATAGGCAATAATAAGGAACAGATAATCCGCTATATCAAAACCAATAATCAAAAACAAAATAAGCGCGTTCGTTATAATACTGGTGCTCGCTTTTAAAAAAGACAAATACTTAAACCGCTTAGCGCCAGAAAGGTTGCTTTGCCATAACGTTAGCCCTTTATAAAAGGGATAAAGAAATGCCGCAAAAAAAAGGCTCGCCTTTAA
>PANS01000047.1 GCA_002708415.1 Micavibrio sp.
AAGTTCACCTGGTGAATTAGCGTGCACGGTAAAAAGTGGTTGACCTTTTTCAATTTTTACACCAACTGGTGTATGAAGATCAACACCCGCCACTTTATCCGCTGGAGCACCTGCTAATTTAGCCAGGCGGGCAATGCGGCGATTATCGATGGCTGTGACTTGCCCCACCATATTCGCTTCAATGACGCGGGTATATTTTGCGCTTGGAATATCTTTCATACCCCCCTGCGCTTCACAAATAGCCTGAAATTTTTTCCATGCTTTACCACTATCTAAAATTTTTGTTGCCACGCTGCGGCCTTGCCCATTTTTCACATTTGATGAAAATTCAAGAATATGACCAGCCAAATCAAGTGCTCGTTCCCGTAAATCTTTCGGGGCATCTTTACCATTTTGTAGGACAGCCACTAAATCACGAGCTTCCAGCGCCGGACCAATGCCGCGACCAACTGGTTGACTTCCATCACTAATATGAACACGCACGCCGATGCCCATAGCCACTCCCGTTTGTTCTAGATAGCGTGATAAGTCTTCTACCATCTCCATACTACGTATCTTGGCAGTTGGTCCAACTGGCATATCAATCAACACATGCGATGATCCAGCAGCAATCTTTTTCGATAATACGGAAGCGACTAACTGCCCCTCACTATCAAGGTCCAAAGCTTTTTCTACACGAATGAGAAGATCGTCCGCAGGGCTTAAAGATACTGAACCACCCCAGACCACGCAGCCCTGTTCCTGTTCAACCACCTTGCGCATGACAGGAACATCTAGATCAACATTGGTGAGCACTTCCATTGTATCGGCCGTACCTGCAGGGGAAGTAATCGCACGTGATGATGTTTTGGGCATAGTCAAGCCATGTGCAGCAACAATCGCCACAACAATCGGGGTTGTTCTATTCCCTGGCAAACCACCAACACAGTGCTTGTCAACAACCAGCTCTTTTCCCCAATCTAACTTATCACCACTATCAACCATGGCGCGGGTCAGGTGAACGATCTCTTGTTCATTGAGCCTTCCACCCGCACAGGCGGTGAGGAAGGAAGAGACATGAATATCCGAATAATATCCCGCAACAATATCATCAACAATCGATTGAAGTTGTTCACCCTTCAAATCATTACCATAAATTTTGGCGCGCATATGGCTCAACGAATGAACAGGTGGCGCATGCGAGACATGGATATTATCACCATCTTTTGCCTCCAGTTTTTCACAAGCATATTCCGATAAAGCCGCTTCACCCGAGCTCAATAAACCATCGCGAATCATGTTCAATGTAGCAATCAATGAGCGTCCGTTTAAACTTACCAGTACGCGGGCTTGTACTTCAAACCCCTCGGCTCGACAAACATGACAATCCCAACGCATATAAATAACAGCTTCCTTATAAGTATCTATACCAAGGCGACGTAATTTCAATATAGGTTTCAGTTCATCCTGATTCATTACAGTTCCTCTGTTTGCATATATTCGGGAACGTCCGCATTCCAACCAAATTTCTCTTCTATCTTATCTCTCATGCTTTGCGCTGCCGTAGCCTCACCATGAACAACAAAAATTTTACGTGGAGGATTGTTAAAATTCTCCATCCATTTCAAAATTTCCTGATAATCCGCATGAGCAGACATACTATCGAGTTTTTCAATCTGTGCCAGAACTGGCCATATCTGACCGTGGATTTTAATTTCCTTCTCTCCGCGTGCCAATCGATCACCGCGCGTTCCTCCAGCTTGGAAGCCAGCTAAAAGAATAGTATTTCGAGCATCTCCCAAATAATGTTTTAAATGATGTAGAACGCGGCCACCAGTCGCCATACCACTGGCCGAAATAATGACCTTAGGCATATTATTATTTTTATTATAGATCGCCTTAGATTGTTCAGCTGTTCGCGTATATGTGGCAATTCCGCAAACATCCATACACAAATCATGTGGCATACGATGATCATTTAAATGCTTGCACAGCAAATCTGATGTATTGATTGCCATAGGACTATCCAAAAAGATGGGTAGACTACTAGGAATACGCCCTTCGGTTTTCAACTTGTGAATATAAAACATCATGGCCTGCGCACGACCCACGGCAAAGGCTGGAATAACCACCGTACCACCCCGTGCCGCCGTTTCACGCACGATGCGCTCTAGATCATCACTGGGATCATTTTTATCATGTTGTCTATCGCCATAGGTTGATTCTACAACCAGATAATCAGCATCTTGAATCTTCGCTGGTGCCTTCATTACTGGATCATCAAGGCGACCAATATCTCCAGAAAATAATATGGACGTACCGCCGCCATCAGTAATGCGAATAAAAGAGGCTCCTAAAATATGCCCTGCACGGTGTAGAGTAAAACTCAACTCCTCACTCATATTACAAGTTTGACCAAAATCAACAGGCTTAAAATAAGGAAATGTATCACGGGCTTCTTGTTCAGTATAAAGAGGAACGGCAGGCTTATGTTTGGTGTAGCCATAGCGATTAGCGCGGTTTGCATCTTCTTCTTGAATATGTCCGCTATCTGGTAAAAGAATTTTACAAAGATCAAATGTTGCTTCTGAACAATATATTTTACCCTTAAATCCTGCCTTAACCAGTTTGGGAATATAACCACTATGATCCAAATGAGCATGGGTTAAAATCAACGCATCGATATCGCGCGGATTAACAGTTAATTCTTCCCAATTGCGCAGCCGTAATTCCTTACGCCCTTGAAACAAACCACAATCAATCATGATTTTCTTGCCGCCATCTTCAAGGAGGTATTTTGATCCGGTAACCGTGCCTGTCGCTCCTAAAAATGTGAGTTTCATTGCATAACCTTTCTTTTATCTATTTGTGAGGTATTAACGATGTTTTGTGGTTTTCCTGCCATAAAAGCCACGATGTTTTGTGCAGTAACTTGTAATATTTTTGCAACTGCTTCTTTTGTATAAAAAGCGGAATGGGGTGTAACGATAACGTTTTTTTGATGGAGTAAAACGTAGTCGGTTAGCAATGTTTCAAGATCATGCTGCTGTGAAAATGATTCCCGCAAAAGTTCGGCTTCCTCACGAATAACGGGTTCCTCAGGCAAAACATCCAGTCCCGCAGCACCAACTTTACCGCTTTTCAGGGCGCCGAACAATGCTTTTACATCAATGACTGATCCACGCGCCGTATTAATAATAACAACACCATCCTTCATAAAAGAAAATTCCTTCTCAGAGAGCATGTTCCGAGTTTGTGACGTATCGGGAATATGTAAGGAAATCACATCAGATTGACTTAAAAGTTCTTTTAAATCGACGTAGGATAAGTCAGCGTTTGTTCGGGGATCAATATCATAGGCCAAAACAGACATGCCAAAAGCTTTTGCAATTTGGGCAACATGGCGACCAATAGCTCCTGTGCCAATAATACCTATCGTTTTACCAAATAAGTCAAAGCCCTGTAACCCTGCAAATGAGAAATCTCCTTCGCGTGTCCGGTGTGTAGCCTGAGAAATATGGCGACTTAATCCTAACAACAAAGCAAAAACATGTTCAGCCACCGTATGTTCACCATAAGAAGGAACATTGGCCACAGCAATGCCCATACTGTTGCAATATTCAAGATCGATATGATCAGTACCTGTTGAACGAGTTGCTATCAGCTTTAAATTAGGAATTTTTTCTAAAATAGAACGACTTAAATCAGAATAAATAAAACAAGATATAATTTCTGCACTGGCATAATGATCAATATTATCAAGAGACAGTGGAGTCTTCACCATATTACATTCTTTAACGCCACAACATGCTTCTTGCAGTGTTCCAGACTCCCAATTTTCTATTTCAAAACAAACAATATTCATTTTTTCTCTCATGCTTCAGACTGTATTTTATCTTTTTGAGGTAGACTCAGATGCAGCCAAATCCATCCAAGAACAGCAGATACAGAAGATCCAATAAGTATAGCTATCTGTCCATTTTCAAAGTTGTCATCATAAGGAAAAGCCAGTGTGTTCAAAAACAACGCCATGGTAAAGCCTATACCGCCCAAAAGCGCTACACCAAATATATGCCGCCAATTTACATGGTTGGTTAGGCTGGCAAGACCAAGTGCATGGGCCAACCATGCAAAAGAAAAAATACCAATGGGCTTACCAATAACTAACCCCAAAATAATGCCAAATGAAAGAGTTGAGCTAATATGTTGTGGTGAAACATCAGTCAGGATAATCCCAGCATTAAAAAAAGCAAAAAGCGGCACAATGAAAAATGCAACCCATAAGTGAAGCCCATCTTCAACAAATTTTAGCGGAATATAGTTGTGCGAATTTTTAAGTCGCAAAGGTAAAGCTAAAGCAACTGCCACACCAGCCATTGTCGGATGAATTCCAGATTCTTGAAAAGTCGCCCATAAAAATATACCTATAACAATATACAGCGAGGCATGAGTAACACCAAAACGATTAAGACAAAACAACGTAGCAATACCGAACAGTGATAAAACAAGAACGCTCATGGTCAAATGACTACCATAAAACAAAGCAATGATTACAATGCCCCCCAGATCGTCAAATATAGCCAATGCCGCCAGAAACAGTTTCAATTCAACTGGCACTCTCTTACCAAGCAAAGAAAGAACGCCAAGACTCAGTGCAATGTCTGTAGCTGTCGGAATGGCCCATCCCTGCATAAGTTCAGGATTATTTCTATTGAAAAAAAGATAAAAAGCGGCTGGAACGACCATACCACCTAACGCTGCAAAGACAGGTAAAAGCATTTGTCGGGCACAAGACAAATGCCCTTCCAAAAGTTCGCGTTTAATTTCAAGAGTTACGGCTAGAAAGAAAAATGCCATCAACCCTTCATTGATCCAGAATACCAATGGTTTTTGTAAAACAAAATCACCAAAACTAATAGCTACTGATGTGTGATGAAACAGATCATAAGAAAGTTTTAAGGGAGAATTAACAAAAAATAGGGCTAGCCCCAAAGCCACTAACATCATAATACTAGCCCATTGATCGGCGCTAGCAATTCTCCCTGCTATGGTAAAATGGCGCTTACGTTTGTACATTAACTGCCCTTATTCAGGAAAAATATGATGTTTGGCATCACCATCATGATGCATAATATTAAGAGTAGAAATTCTCGGATTATCAAAAACGCCCATGCTGTGATACTTAAACCACCAATAACCCGTGCAAATCAACCCCAAAACACCGCCGATTAGCATAATATATGCCCCGACTTTCATCAGTTTTGAGCCTTCCTTATATGCATAATACAAAACCACTAACCCTGCACCGATCAGCAGAACCTCTAGCATAGCGGCAATATCACCAGAAAATTGATCCATGATTTTCTCCTTTCAATTTTCTTGTTATTGATAAAATATTATCATTATACCAACTATATTTTTGTTCTCCGTAATCGTAATGCATTCAGAACAACCGAGAACGAGGATGCGCTCATGGCAAAGGCAGCAAACATCGGGCTAATTAGTATGCCGAAGAACGGAAATAAAAGACCTGCCGCTACTGGAACACCAGAGGCATTATAAATAAGCGCAAAAAACAAATTTTGACGAATATTACGCATCGTTGCGCGCACCAAACGGCGCGCACGGACAATACCATCCAGATTGCCTTTAACAAGCGTAAACCCTGCACTTTCTATCGCTACATCGGCACCTGTACCCATAGCAATACCAACATCAGCCTGAGCCAATGCAGGCGCATCATTCACACCATCGCCGGCCATGGCTACTTTCGATCCCTGATCTTGAATCTCCTTGATGATGCGAGCTTTGTCATCGGGTAGAACATCGGCACGAATTTCATCAATGCCGAGCTTTGCTGCCACGGCTTTAGCCGTGCGCTCATTATCACCAGTCGCCATAATAATCCGGAAACCCAATCTGTGCAGCTCTTTCAAAGCAGCGGGCGTTGTCTCTTTCACTGGATCTGCGACACTAACCAAACCGGCAATAGAATTATCTAAAACAACAAACATTACAGTTTCACCTTCATCACGGCGAACATTGGCAGTTTCAACCAGCTTGCCACTATCAAGACCCATATCAGAGATTAACTTGGCATTGCCGAGCGCCACAGCGCGGCCATCGACCACACCTTTAACGCCCTTCCCTGTAACGGCTTCAAAATCCGTTGCATTAGCCATCTCAACACCGCGCTCTTCCGCACCACTCACAATAGCTTCAGCCAGAGGGTGTTCCGAACCACGCTCGAGTGACGCAGCAAGGCGCAACACTTCAACTTCGTCATGACCATCTTCAGGAAGTACAGCCACTAGTTTTGGTTTGCCTTCCGTTAGCGTACCAGTCTTATCGACAATCAATGTATCAACTTTCTCAAAACGCTCCAACGCCTCGGCATTTTTGATCAAAACACCCGCCTGCGCACCGCGGCCTGTAGCCGTCATAATCGACATTGGTGTTGCTAATCCCAAAGCGCAAGGGCACGCAATAATCAATACAGCTACTGCTGATACAAGACCATAGGCCAGCGCCGGAGAAGGCCCCCAGATCGCCCATGAAACAAAAGAGACGATTGCAACCAAAATTACAACAGGAACAAAATATCCAGCAACCATATCGGCATATTTCTGAATTGGCGCGCGCGATCTTTGCGCATTAGCAACCATCTCGACGATCTGGGAAAGCATCGTATCTGATCCTACCCGCGTCGCCTCAATGATTAAACTTCCCGTACCATTGATCGTTGCCCCGGTCACAGCATCACCAGCAACCTTTTCAACTGGCATAGGTTCTCCAGATATCATAGATTCATCCACCGAAGAGCGCCCATCAATTACCTTACCATCCACTGGCACTTTATCACCAGGGCGTACGCGCAACTTATCGCCAACCTGCACATCTTCTAATGGAATTTCTTCTTCGCTACCATCTTCACGGATTACACGTGCCGTTTTGGCCGCCATATCCAAAAGCGCCTTAATAGCTGATCCGGTACGTTCACGCGCCCGCAGCTCCATAATCTGCCCGAGAAGAACCAGCGTTACAATAACAGCGGCGGCTTCAAAATAGACACCAACATGACCTTCATCATCCCTAAATCCATCGGGAAAGATATCAGGCATTAACACCGCTACCACACTGAAAATGTAAGCTGCACCCGTACCCATTCCGATAAGACTGAACATATTCAAATTCATCGTACGAAACGAATGATAGCCCCGCTCAAAGAACGGCCAGCCCGACCAAAGAATAACAGGCGTACCCAGAAATAATTCAATCCAGAGTGTGGTGCGTTCACCAAAAAACTCGCGCACACCAGGAAATCCAACGTAAGGCGCCATTGTCAGAATAAGAAGAGGTATTGTTAAAACCGCCCCCACCCAAAAACGACGGGTAAAATCAATCAGTTCCAAGTTCGGACCTTCATCACTATCAGCAGTAGCTGTTTCAGCTTCAAGCCCCATCCCGCAGATCGGACATGACCCCGGACCTGGATTGCGCACTTCGGGATGCATAGGACAAATATAAACCATGCCCGTAAAGCCTTCTGGCACTTTGTCGTACTTTCCGCCCTTCACAGGCTCACCGCTAGATTTATGTTTATGATCACCGTGATGGGAACAACCTGAATGATCTTTAGATTTTGCCGTATCGTGATTATGTTCCATATTTTTATCCTTCTTTTTCTTCTTTAAAATTTTTCCGTAAAAATAATTTTTCTCCAACCAGAATAATTATAATTCCTGCAACAGCCACGTAAATCACCAACATATCTGTTTGTATCTTGATCATCAAAAATGCGCCCAGAACCACAATATCCATCACAATAGCAGTGATCAGGACAAATGCATTGGCTTTGACTTCTTTTCGTAGATAACGAAATACTCCCCAATGTACGGCAATATCCATGATAAGATAAAAAATTGCACCAAGGGAAGCAATACGGCTGAGGTCAAAAAATACAGTCAAGAGAATTGCCAATATAATCGTATAAACCAGCATATGTTTTTGAATATTTCCTGGCATTCCCAAATGGCGGTGAGGTATCAGTTTCATATCGGTAAGCATCGCTACCATGCGAGAGGCTGCAAAAACACTGGCAATCACGCCAGAGACAGTTGCAATAATTGCCAGAATAACCGTAAACCATAACCCTAAATCACCAAGCGCTGGTCGCGCTGCTTCAGCCAAGGCAAAATTCTTCGCTGCTATAATTTCAGGTAAAGTTAAATTTCCAGCCACCGCCATAGCGACGAGAAAATATACCACAACACAAATCCCGATAGAAAAAATAATCGCGCGACCAACATTACGGTGCGGGTCAACAATCTCCGAACCGCTATTGGTGATGGTGGTAAACCCTTTATAGGCCAGAATTGCTAAAGCCACTGCAGCTAGAAATCCACTTACACCTTCCGGTTCTGCTGGGGCAATAGTAAAGCTTTCCAAAGAAAATCCCGACAGCCATAAACCAAACACACCAAAGGCAGCAATACCGCCGATTTTAAGGACAGACATGACGAGCGAAAACGTTCCGATCATACGATTGCCGGAAATATTAATAGCAAAAGCGAAGAGTAAAAGCCCAACGCCGAGTGCCGGGACAAGCCAACTCTCCTTACCAATATCAAAAAGCTGCATTGTATAGGAACCGAATGTACGGGCGACAAGGCTTTCATTAATTACCATCGAAAAATACATAAGCAGCGCCCCAGCGGCAGTAATTGTGCCCTTGCCGTATGCTTTTTGTAAAAACATAGCAATACCACCAGCGGATGGATAAGCATTCGACATTTTTACATAGGAGTAAGCGCTAAAAGCAGTGACAACGGCGGCGAACAGAAACGCCAAAGGAAACCACTGCCCCCCCAATTCCGCAATTTGTCCGGTCAGTGCAAAAATGCCTGCACCAATGATCACGGCTGTCCCCATAGAGACAGCCCCGATCAGGCTTAAGCTATTTGCTTTATATTGTGTGGATTTTCCGTGCCCTGAATGATCCATTTAGTTTTTGCTACAGCAACCTCCTTGTTTTTCAGCCTTCTCTGTTTCAGGCTTTTTGGGATTGCTACCACAGCAACTTTCTTTTTCTATATGTTTTTCTTCTTGGTTATGTTCATGGTCACTTTTACCGCCGCAACAGCCGCCTTCTTTGTGATCGTGATGGGTCATGATTTTTCTCCTTTAGTAGTTGAGGTTGATGAAAACTTAGGAATAAAGGATGGAACATGGGCAGCATAATCGTCCCACGCTTTGCCAAACCGTTCTTTAGAGTCTTTTTCTTCTCTTTTTGCCAATCTAACATACATATAAGTCAGAATCGGAAACAGAACCAGTGTTGGAATGGTCGGCCATTGCAGCAAGAAGCCAAACATAATGGCAATAAAGCCAATATATTGCGGATGTCGTACTTTCTGATACAAACCCGTAACTGCCATTTTTCCAGCGCGTTGCGCTTTATATAGCACATTCCAAGCGGCCGATAAAATCCAGAAACCCCCGCCTATAAAGACCAAGCTCAACATATGGAAGGGACCAAAATGCGGATTTCCTTTCCAACCAAGCGTCATCTCCAGCAAATGGCCTGAATCATGGGCAAGCCAGTTAATATCGGGATAGCTGGTTTGCAACCAGCCTGAGAGCAGATAAATAGTCAGAGGAAAGCCGTACATCTCAGTAAACAGCGCTACCAAAAAGGCTGAGAATGCTCCAAAACTACGCCAGTCTGTCTTGGTTTGTGGCTTGGCAAAGCTGAATGCGAAAATAATAAATATCAACGAGTTTAAAATTACCAGTGACCAGAGGCCGTAAGATTCCATTCCATGCTCCATGATTATTTTTCCTCTTCATCGTTAGAATGTTTGTGGCCGCCATGCCCACCATGCATAAAAACATGTATCAAAGGGCAAGCTAACAAGATCAACCAAATCCAATTATTCCCTATATGCGCCTGATGCTCCATAAAAAGAAAATATCCAGCGACAGCAAAAAAGAAGATGCCAGCTATACCAAACGGCGTTTTCCACCATGGCTTTTTATTTTCTGGTCTGTGATATTGTTCGTGATTATGATTCATTTCTTAAGTTTCCTTTTTTAAATATTTGTCTATAAACTCAATTTGTTTCCTTATTAAATTTTGTTTCCATGCCATGTGCCTCCCACATTTTCTGTACAGAAAAATAAGTAAACGCTGCCGACCACGTAATCAAAATTAGGCCATTGATCGCTTCTACGCCTGTCAAAAAACGTAAGCCTTCGGCAGGAAACACATCACCTACACCAAGCGAGGAATAACTCGTGGCAGAAAAATATAAATAAGTTAGGAAATGATCTGGGATATAACCAGATAAGTCTACAAATCCAGCATAGTGAATGAGAACCCAATATATAATCGCATAAATCAGTATGGCAATTGCATGGGCTATAAAAATACCGCCAATCATTACAAACATTATGGAACGATGTCTTGCAGTCATGCCAGACACAAAGCGAGAAATTAGGCAAAGACACTCATAGAAAAGCGTTGTTGCTAAAAAAACAGCCACAAAAGAAGATAAAAATATTAAAAAGATTTGATACATCTTTAACTTATACTTTCCAACTTATACTGATTAGGTTCATAACTCTTTCCTTAATTATGCGTTACAATCGAATTGGCTTAAATCAATTTATTAACATCGTGCGGCGTATCTTTTGAAACAGTAAGATTATCATACGCAGAATTATTCTCTTTCACATCCGTATCTTTCTTAGCCGTTTTTTTTGAAGATTTTCGTTCTTCTAAAGAATTTTTAATATTTGGCAAATTATCAAAAAGATTTCTATTTCCAATATCCTCTAGATTATATCTTAAATATCTTTCTCCAAGTCTAACCCTGTCGGCAAGCCAAGATCTATCAATGGGCTTAACCTCATCAACCATTACACCCTCACTTTTTCTGACTTCTGCCAACTAACCAAAATAATGCCTAAAACCGTCAATATAACTCCCATTGCTGTTAAAAGGTTCATAGTTTCCTGAAAAAACATTACCCCCATTGCCAAACCAAATATCGGAACCAAAAAAGTAAATGCATTGGCACGATTAAGTTCGATTTTTCCTAAAACGCGAAACCATAACCAATAAGCCAGAGCGGTACCTGGCAAAGCCAGCACCAAAAGGCTTACAATAAAGGGGGCATTCCATGTTACAGCGCTCATATCTTCAGTAAAAAATGCGACAGCCGCCAGAAAGAAACTCCCAATGACCAACTGCCAGCCCATAGCACTCAAAGCATCAATGCTCCTTGCTATGCGCCGAATTAACACATTACTAATCGTAATACCCAATGCTGCCAGAATAATATAAAAAATGCCAATGGCGTAATTGCCGCCAGCATCCAAAAGTAAAGAAGGAAGCGCAATCAATACAATACCTACAAAAGCGAGGATTAAGCCAAATTTGCCACGGCTATCCAGATGTTCTTTTAAAAATAAAGAAGCCAGCACCGCAGCCATAAGAGGTTGTGTATTGGCAATTACTGTAGCGATACCTGGCGAGATGAATTCAGAAGCATGAAACATACCAAAAAATGCTAATGTAGTTGCGCCTAAACCAATAGCGCCCAACATCAACCAAGTTTTAAAATCACTAGGTTGTTGATGCCCCATCATAAGCGCAGGAATGAGAAGAACGACTCCAGCCAGAAACGCCCGCATAGCAGCAAAGGTCAGATGAGGCGCATAAGGTAAGCCCAGCACGATTACTGGGAAACAAATAGCCCACAGAAACATAACAACTATAATTTGTATGGTATGTGTCATTATAAGATTTCTATATTTTTTTATCTTCTGCATCCGCAACAAAATCTATCGCTTCTGCACCTTCTTGTATTCGACATTTTTTCTCTACTTGCAGTGTTGTAAAATAAAAACCGAACTTGTCTTTGAGCATATTATAGGCTTTATCTAATACCGCTTCATAATCACCATCGCTGGCGATTTCGATATGGGCCATAAATAAATTTTTACCCGAAGTCAAAGTCCACGCATGAACATGATGTATATTTTTTACACCATCAATTTTCTGCACTTCGGCTATCACCTCTTCAACATCAACATCCTCTGGTGTTGCTTCCAAAAGAACATCAAAGCTCTGCTTGATGATGACCCATGATGCCCAGAACAACACAAGACCAAACGCCATACCGAGAATAGGATCAATCGGATTCCAACCTGTAAGCTGAATAACAACAGCCGCTATGATAATAATAATACTACCAACAAAGGTTTGCATGACATGCCAGAAAGCACCTTTCATGTTCAAATTACCTTTCAGGCTTTTCCACATCAGACCCATCGAAATAAATTCAGTAACAAGCCCTCCTGCAGCGGACAAATACATAATTCCGGTTGGCAATTCGATACTCATTTGCAAACGGTTATAGCCCATCCATAAAATATAGAGCGCCATTAACAACAAGAACATTCCATTTAACAAGGCCCCAACGATTTCGGAGCGCAACATACCAAAAGTATGACTCTTCCCCGAAGGGCGCATAGAAATACGATTTGCAATCAACGCAATTAAAACGCCACCAACAGCTGAAAACGTATGAAACGCATCTGATATAACAGCGACAGAACCAGAATAAAAACCAAGCCCTAGCTCAATTAAAAAATAAATTCCTGTCAACCAAGCAACAATTTTAAGCGTACGAGCGTCTGCTTCCATACCGTGAAAGCCATGACCACCTTCAGCAGATCCATGATCACTTTTTTTATCGCTATGTTGTTTATGTTCTTCGTTCATAATATTATCCTTTTTTGTAAAATTTATGCCGCCGTTTTTTTATTTTCTTGTAATGCTGTTTGAATTTTTTCTTCTACATCTTTTGGTAAAGATGTTTTTATAATTGTGCCGCCGACACCTTTCAATTCATCAATTACTTTATCTTCTGTCATTTGTCTAACAAGAATAAATAAAGCCGAACAACAAGGTTCTAATTCTTTACTCAAATCCTTCATAAAATCATCATTAATACCATAATCTGTGGAATATCCAGCTAGTGCTCCAAAACCTGCGCCAACACCGCCAACAACCAACCATCCGAGCGGACCTGTAAACAAGAATCCAATCAGCATTCCCCAAAATGCCCCATGTAAGGCTCCTGCACTAGCCAAATTAACCGATTGTGTCAGCTTAATTTTTCCATCTTTTCTGCGATGTGCAATTACCGCATCTTCCATATCAATTAAATATTCACTCTCAAGCTCTCGCAGCTTCTGCAATGTTTTCTCTGCGCCGTCCTCTTCATGTTTAAATATAATTGCTATTAAAGTGTTCATGAGTTTTTTCCTTTCATACTGTCTTTATTAAAATAAAAATGATTGAATATGGGGCAGTCTTTAAGTGACAAATCACCACCTGGACATTCTGTCACCAAATCTTCGAGAGTTTTCTTCATACTAATGAGATCATTAATATCTTTTTGTGCTTTGTCTATCTTTATTTCTGTAAGGTCTAGCATATGCTGAGCCGTACTATCATCTGATTTATGCAATTCTAATAGAGATTGAATTTCAGAAAGCTGAAAGCCTAAAGATTTAGAACGTTTAATAAAGGCTACTCGCGCGGCGGAAGAAGAGTCATAAAGCCTATAGCCAGAAGATGTTCGCCCCACAGGTTCAACGAGTTTAAGAGTCTCATAATACCGGAGTGTCTCCGTGCTCACGCCACTTTCTCTTGCTAGCTGCCCTATGGTCATATTTACCATCTTTTTATCCTTACATTAGAGAGCTTACACCTTGGAGTATACTCCAAGGTCAAACCTTTAATGCGTATGCCCTCCATGATCATGGTTATCATTATCTATTTTTTCATTGGCATTCATAATCTTAGTAATGCGATAGATTTTATCTTTACCCAGTTCCATATGAAATTGTATTTGTTGATTAGAAGAGAGAGAGTCTAAATTAACATCTTCTGAAACATCCAAATCCATTGTCATTGCTGGCCAGCCAATATCTAAAATAGCTTCATGGTTTATATTTACTTTCCGGTTTGCTTTATCAACTGAATTGATAACGCCTTGCCCTGTAGCTTTTTTATTTGTCATTTGTATATCGTCATGCCCTGACTGAGAACCATGATCATGATTTGAATGATTATCTTCCATAGATGTCATATCCATTGAATCTTGAACAGACATATCACCATGTTCTTCACCTTCACCATGAGAATGACTGCCATGTCCACCATCACCAGATATTTCAGGCAGACGCATAACACCACCACCATGGCGGTAAACAACTTCCCCACCTTTATAGCCTGTCACAGCCAATAATCCTGAAGCTACTAAAATTAAGCCAACGAAAACTACACTGACCGTTTTTGCCCCCCGATGTTTAAAAAGAGCCCATAGCGCAAGCGCTCCAAATATTGGGGCCGTAACAAGCGCCCAATTCTTATGATCTGTCATGGCTACATGAAGAGGGCCATCATGGGGGATTGAATTATAAGCATCAAAACCAGCAATGATTGTCAGTATTGTCGCTAAAGCACCAATCCAAAGATTCCATCGTGCAACAATAAGTAAATTTGGTTTTTTTAGCACCAGTCCTGCTAAATATAGCAGGGCTGATACAGTAAATAAGGCTACCGTAAAATGTACTAACACCGGATGCCAATTAGGTATAATTTCAATGTTCATCATAAAGTAAACCTTTCTTTCTTTGTTTTTATTTATTAATGGTGATTTTTTTCGCCATGATGGCCATCGCTATTGTCATGTTTCATATCATCATGCATCGGACAATCTTTTCCAGCCTCACATTGTTGAGCATCATGATCCATATTACTATGGTCCATTTTCTCATCCGCTTTCACAATCTTGGTAATGCGATAAATTTTATCTTCGCCCAAAACCATGTGAAACATGACTTCTTGATCAGATGCTAATGATTTCAAATCAACATCGTCTGCAACGGCCAAATCCATTGTCATTGCAGGCCAACCTAACGCAGGTATCGGTTCATGAGTTAAATTAACCTTATTATTCATTTTACTAACACTGTTAATAACGCCCTTACCCATTATGACCTTGCTATCGCCAGCCATTTCATGGCCAGAGTGATCACCATGATCGTGCGATTTGGCCTCACCCATATTCATCTCTTGATGCTTAGAGTGATCCATAGCGCCCTCCTCAGCATATGCTTTATAGGCAATTCCTGATCCTGACGTTAAAGAAATTGTCAGAGCAGTTAATAAAATTTTATTTTTCATGAGATAGTTTCCTTTTTCCTTTAGTTAATAATTAACAATAATTTTTACATATTATTATTCATAGAATGCATATCATTCATTTCTTCGCCTTCTTCTGCAGAAGAGTTACTCGCATAATTTTGCATATTTTCTTTACTCTCGAAGTAGTAAACTTTATTGCTTGAATCGACGCCGATAATGGCCGTTGCTTTATCAACTGAATTACCGCTTACTGGATCAACAGCATTACGAATAGAAACATCTTTTTCCAATCTTGCTTTGCACATTGGACAACAGCCATAGTAAGTTTTACCCTCTACTTCGACGGCGATTTGCTCTTGATTAAAAACGCTATTATTCACCATACATACATATTTTGATTCAACAGCTCTTATTTTGCTTTCATCATTGTCCTCATTCTTATCCATCGCCATGGCTGGGATAGACATAAAAGTTAACAATATTATTAAACCTAATTTTCTCATAAGATTTTTTCCTTCTCTAGCTTGGTTAAAAATTACTCTTGTACTTTCTTAAATCTTCGACCTTCGTAAATATAATAAATAACAGGAATGACGATAAGCGTTAGCACTGTTGTACTAATCATGCCGCCAACCATCGGCAAGGCAATGCGGCGCATAACATCAGATCCTATTCCCTCTGTAATAAATATAGGCATTAGTCCCGCTAAAATAACTGCAACTGTCATTAATTTGGGACGCACACGAAGCACCGCCCCATGAACAATATCTTCATATAAGTCGGTTAGATTTTTAGGGGGATGATTTCGCACCTGCTGATCAATATAAATCAACATCACAACTGCTGTTTCTACCGCTATACCTGCTAAGGCAATAAAACCAACACCAACAGCAACAGAAAAATTATAATCTGCCAGATATAATGCCCAGACCCCGCCGATTAAACCAAAAGGAAGAGAAAGCATAATTATGAGCGTTCGGTCTAGACGTCCAAAATGCACCATCAGTAATGTAAAAATAATAAATATAGCAGCGGGAATCGCAACGCGCATTCTGGCAGCGGCTTCGAGCATTTGCTCAAATTGACCAGACCAAATCAACGCATACCCAGAAGGCAGATTAACCTTATCAGCTACAATTTTTTGGGCATCTTGAACGTAAGAACCAATATCACGCCCTTCAATATCAACAAATACCCAACCAGTGAGCCTTGCATTTTCAGACTTAATCATTGGCGGCCCTTCAACAAACTCAATTTTAGCGACTTCACTTAAAGGAATATGCTGACCTTGAGGTGTGAGAACAAGAATATTAGACAAATCATCCGGATCCTCACGGAAAGGACGATCATAACGAAGCATAATATTATAGCGTTCGCGCCCTTGGATAGATTCTGCCATCTTCATACCACCTAGGGCGGTAGCAATGATATTTTGAAAAGCGCCTAAATCAATATTACGGCGAGCAAGCTCATCTCGATCCGGTGTTATTTCAAGATATTTTCCGCCTGTTACTCGATCTGCAAAAGCAGAACGCGTACCAGAGACATCTTTAATGGCAGCTTCAATATCTAGCGCTACACGACCAATTACATCCAAATCATCCCCTGCAATTTTAATTCCAATAGGTGTACGAACACCTGTTGAAATCATATCCATACGAATTTTGATAGGATAGCCCCAAGAATTCACAACACCTGTAATTTTAACCCTGTTATTCAAATCCTTAATAAGAGCATCAACATCTAAGTCCTTACGCCATTCGTTTTTAGGTTTAAGTTTAATCCATGTTTCTATCATAGTAATGGGGGCTGGATCAGTCGCGGTATCAGCGCGACCTACTTTACCAAAAACATGATGAACTTCAGGCGTGGTTTTTATAAGCCTATTTGTCTGCTGTAAAATTTCCTTAGCTTTTGTAATAGAAACACCAGGTAGGGTTGTTGGCATATAAAGAAGCTCTCCTTCATATAAGGCAGGCATAAATTCAGAACCTGTCTTTAGCACTGGCCAAGCCATAGACCCTAAAAAGATTAGAGTGATTAAAACGGTTAACCACTTTGCTTTTAAAGCCGCCTTTAAAATTGGCTCATAAAGGCGAATAAACCAGCGATTTATAGGGTTTTCTTCTTCTTTTCTAATTTTACCCCGAATAAGCCAAAGCATCAAAACTGGAACAACCGTTATTGACAAAATAGAGGCAAAAGCCATCGCGTATGTTTTTGTAAAAGCCAGTGGAGAAAACAAACGGTAAGACTGACCTGTCAAAGCAAAAATTGGTAGAAAAGAAATTGTAATAATCAACAAAGAAAAGAATAATCCAGGTCCTACTTCTTTTGTTGCCAATAAAATTGCAGAATTTTTTTCTTCACGCGTGGCCTCTTTTGGAAGCTCTGAAAGTTTTCTATGTGCATTTTCAACCATCACAATGGAGGCATCCACCATTGCGCCAATCGCAATAGCAATGCCGCCTAAAGACATGATATTAGCTGTTATCCCTTGCGCAGACATCACAATAAAGGCCGCCAAAACGCCCAAAGGCAAAGTCACGATAGCGACAAAGGCTGAACGAACATGAAGCAAGAAAATAAAACAAATAAGGGCAACAACAAGACCTTCTTCTATCAATTTTTCTTCAAGATATTTCACAGCCCCTTTAATTAGCGGTGCGCGATCATAAACGGTGACAATTTCCACCCCTTCTGGAAGTCCTTCTTGCAATTCCTCTAACTTCTTTTTAACACCCTCAATGACAGAAAGAGCATTTTCGCCAGAACGCATAACGACAATTCCTGAAACGACCTCCCCTTCTCCATTAAGTTCGGTAACACCACGGCGTAACTCTGGCCCCTCAATAATGTTAGCAATGTCTTCTAATTGAACAGGTGTTCCATCGCGAGAAAAAACAACAATTTTTTTAAGCTGATCTATATCAGTAACATAGCCTTTGGAGCGAACCATTAGTTCCATTTCAGCTTTTTCAATAACACGTCCGCCTGAATCCATACTTGATTTTTGAACAGCCTCCATAAGGCGCTTAAGGGGTACATCAAATGCACGTAAACGATTAGGATCGATTAAGACTTGGTATTCCTTAACAAAACCACCCACTGAAGCGACTTCCGACACACCCTTCACGGTTGCTAACTCAAATTTAAGAAACCAATCTTGTATAGTTCTTAATTGTGATAAATCATGGTTGCCCGTTTTATCTACAAGCGCGTATTGGTAAACCCAACCAACACCGGTAGCATCTGGACCAATCTGAGGTTGAACATTTGTTGGTAAATCACCTTGTATTTTTGAGAGTGCCTCAATTACACGAGATCGCGCCCAATATTGATCAACCCCATCTTCAAAAATGATATAAACAAAAGACGATCCAAACATAGAAAAGCCACGAACATTTTTAGTTTTTGGCAAACCAAGCATTGTTGTTGAAAGCGGATAGGTTACGAGATCTTCTACAATTTGTGGTGATTGTCCCGCAAAATCTGTACGGATAATAACTTGCGTATCCGACATGTCAGGAATGGCATCCAAAGGCATTTTCTTTATTGCCATTGTTCCTGCCACTAACAGGGCAATCATCATCATGCCAATCAAGAGTTGGTTGTGAACTGACCAATCAATAACTTTAGCAACAAAGGACTGAGTAGGATCATGTGATAAATGCTGGTTAGTGTCCTGCATGAGAACCTCCAACCGGCATTTCTAGAGTTTCTTGTTGAATTACTGAAACAGATTCTTTTCCTGCCTCTGGCCACTCAATAGGCATTGGCATCCCGCTGTCATAAGGAATTTGAGGAGACCCTTCAAATTGCAGCCAATATTTATCAAGACCATGCGCCATATAAAGCACAAGGTCTTTTGATTTATAATATTGAGGACGTCCTTCCAATAACCAAGGCTTAAGAGCCGTTACAAGATCATTTAGCCCCGTTTGCCATTGCATTCTTGTACTGCTTTTCTGAGCTTTCTTTAAAGCATTTTCTGCATCTTCTAATACAAACTGTAGCTTCGTACCACGGAAATTTGATACTAAATGATCTCCAATAGATATAGCCGGCATAATCATTTTCTTATTAGGAAATCGGTCTTCGACCAACTCTTCATGAATATAGATTGCTGCATCAATCAAATGATTGATCATAGCCATTTGATCATCATCCACATCAAGAGCGGAGAGAGATAGTTGCATTTGTTTCATTTTTCTAAATGATTCTCGCAAAGCACTTTCTGAATCAATGAGGAACTGCCCACTGACGACAACTTTGTCATTATCACTTAAACCATCAACAATTTCTGTTCGGCTTTTGTATTTTAAACCTGTCTTAATAGACCTTGGTTGAAAGCGTCCTTCACCCAAATCAATAACAACAAAATCACCCTCTTTGCTTTTTAAAACAGCATCGCTAGGAACAGATAAACGAGGTTTAACATCTGTTTCAAACTCAATATCCGCATAAGCACCAGGCTTTAACATTCCATCGTCGTTATCAATCACAAGACGCAAACGCCCTGTGCGTGTAGCACGATCAACCGTTGGGTAAATATAATCAACTTCTGCCTTAATATCAGAAACACCGAGTGTTGGGAAAGAAACTATGACCTCTGATTTTTCACTTACAAAAGCAATATCTTTTTCTGCCAAACTAGCTTCTATCCAAACAGTGTCATAGTTTTGTAGAGACATAATCGTCATTGCAGGTCTAACAAACCCGCCTTCGCGCACATCAATTTTACTCACCAATCCATCGCTCTCAGCATAAAATGGTACGTTTTGAAATACTTTTCGGCGTTTCTTCAATTCTGAAATAGCCTGTTTTTGCATACCTAATGAAACCAATCTTTTTGAAGCGGAATTTGCAATACTCGTATTACCTGACTTCAAAGCACTGAGTAGATCGCTTTGGGAAGATACAAGCTGAGGGCTATATAAAGTAAAGAGCAAGTCTCCTTGGTTAACAATATCTCCAACAGCCTCAACCTTCAATTCGTTAATCCAACCTTCAACACGACTAGAAATATCAAACTGATCACGTGTATTTTCAGTAATATCGCCATAACTACGCACCAAAATACCTAAATTACTCATTTGGGCTCTCTCACTTCGTACACCAGAGTTCTGAATCATATCAGAATCAATTGTAACGATTGTTCTTCCTGTTTCAGCGACAGGCTCTTCTGCATAGATAGGCACTAAATCCATACCCATTGGAGATTTACCGGGCTTATCCATTTTATAGCTAGGATCCATTGGCGCCTGCCAATATAAAATTTTTCTTTCTCCAGATGTTGGCGCTGATTTTTGTGTGACTTGGCCTTGACTACCCTCATTGCCTCCTTCAAGAGGAACAAGATCCATGCCACAAATAGGGCATGTTCCAGCATCATCAGAAACATAGTGCGGATGCATTGGACAAGTATATTGTTGCGCTTGCGCCATAGTAGGCATAGCAGTTGATATTACTGCTAATAAAGCCAGCAAAAATAACGATTTGGAAAATTTAAGTCTCATTTTTATTTCTCCTGAGAAGGTATTTCTTCAGTGGTTATAATTTTATTTGATTGTGCAATATTAGAATTATATTCAGCCGCTCTTGAAATATATTCCTTCTTTGCATCTGAAAGCTGCATCTGAATATTGGCGCGATCAACTTTAGCTAACAATACGGAGTCTAAATTTTCCGTTCCTGCTTCATAATTACGTTGAACCGCTTTTATTTTCTGGCTCATAGCATAATCTTTATCTTGTAAAACCTTGATATTTTTAGAAGCGGCATCAATAGAACTTTTTAGGGCTGTCATTTGCTTAACCCATTGTCCACTAACATCATCATAAGAAAAAATAGCGCTTCTTTCACGTGTTTTTGCTGCCTGTAATTTAGGGATCTGGTTTTTAGCCGCCCAGAGCGGAATTGAAATTTGCGCTTGTACAGAAAACCAATCATCACCAGAAAAGCTTCTATTTTGTCCATCTTCACGTTGTTTATAGACAGCGTTTATACCAAAATTAGGTAAGAATGCGGCATCGGCCACCTTTATATCTTTTCTGGATATATCAACATCTTTAGCCGCTACAAGAACAGGGTATAAAGTATTTGGATTTTTATCCCAAGTGATGGCCGTTACTTCTGGTACTTCCATTTCAGGAACTTCATCAACAAGCCTAAAAAACTCGGCCCTGATAGCTTCTTTTTGCGCTTGCAGATTATTCAACTTTCGTTCTGCTTCCGCACGCTCTACATCAATCTCAGAAAATCTTTGGTATACAGAACGTCCAGACTCTAACTGGCCTTTAAAGGCATTCTCAAGCTCTTTGTAATGGGATAACTGATGATGAATTATATCTTCTTGTGTATTAACATTTTCGTATTCTGCCAACATATTAACAAACATATAACGAAGGCGCTCGGTTGTGTAATCGGCTAATAATTGTTGTTTAGCAGAAACTTCATCAAATTTACGGGATTTAGCCCCCAATAAGACAGGGTTAGGAATAGCTTGTGAAAAACCAAGCACTTTTGATGTTGGTAAAAAACGATCAAAGGCAGGGTCAGAGATAGGCATATTATCAATGCCTATCATTAGCATAGGGTCTGGTAGACCTAGCTCACCCTTTGCTTGTGCCTTTGTGGCCTCACTTTCAGTCAAAATGCTCATTGCTTGAGGATGCTCAGAAAGCTTTTGAATATATTCTTCAAGAGACCCTGCATATACGGGCTTGATCACGCCTATCGTAACAAGAACAACCGAGAATAAAGATAAATAAGTAATGTTTTTTCGCATGAGACAGACCTCCTTTTTGACGAAAAGCATATAAAATATGCAAAATGCATCTATCATACCATTATAATAGACAACAAAAGATATCTATTTTTACAAACGGAAACGTCGGGTATCTTGATATACAGGTAGATATGTTGCGACTATATCTGGCCTTAAGGGAGGAGAACGAACGGAATGACTGTCTATTTCTGTAAGTTGACCATTTAAAACATCTATTAAAGATGCATAAACGACAAAATCAGTTTTTAATTCAGGTTTATCAATACTGGCGGTATCAACCTTTTGAAGATCAACCCCCAAGCAATCTTGCAAAAGCATTACGCCACCATCAATTTCTTCTTGTGGTTGCTCATGACAAAGAACAGGTGCGTCAGAACCAACTTCCGCGGCTTGCGCAGATTGCATTGGGCACAACGACACGCCGCATACCAAACTCGGCATGACCATAAGAAGCGTTAAAAATGTAAGTATTAACTTTTTCATTAAATTACCATCTGCACCAACATACCTTAAATATATATATATACAATCGTTATGTTCCATTCGAATGAGAAATTAATTAAGTTACTATTTATTTTAAGTAATATTTTGGTTTTCATCTCATATTACGTCTAATCTTTAGTTGTTGCACTACTTATTTTCACGGTAATTATATTCTAAGCTACCGTATTCGGTTCTTAAAGCACAAAGCAACTCAAAGAACACATTCTGTTGACGTGAACTCACAAATATATTTGGCTCAGTGCAGACTATCTTTTTTTCAGGCTCTTTTCGTCCGTCGGGTTTTATTCAATTTTGCCCCGCTATAAGCAGGGTTTCAAGAAAATGTTCATTCGAAAAAATTCTCTAAAACCTATACTTTTGTACGAAAAGTGGTTAATTTTCTCTACTGGAATTTCCTCCTCCCCTAAACAACCACAATATAATAAGGCTGTCTTAACCGTAGCTGCAGAAATTATGGCACTACCCAATGAAGATGTAAGGAAAGGTGTCTATTACCTTATCAGAACAATAAACAAATCATGGGATGAACAAGAAACCCATCAAGAAGAACAAGTTCATAAAGCCAGAGCCTAGTAATAGCTCACGCTTTAAAAGCGATGTGGTGTTATGCTTCGCTTAAATGAATATCATTAAGAAAACCTAAGAGCTAAGGGGCTTCTCCCCTCGCGCCGCAAGGGTCTGGCGATAAACGCTTATCAACCTTTTCCCCAACCTTCCTTCATTCCATTACGTGCAGGATGGGTGATACCCCTTTAGGCCGAATGCGCCCTATGCGTTTGCTAACCCCACCCTCGGCGGGAGCCAAGGTTGCATATACGCAACCCATTTCCAAAGAGGAGAAAAACATGACAACTTTATTTGCACAACCCTATGATATATGCGCTAAAGGCTTTTATTTTGAAACAGCCGAACAGTATCAACAAAAATCAAAGGGTTTAATTAACGACTACGGGCAGCTGGTTGAAGAGTTTGAAATTCAATTCATAGATGGCGAGATCATGGACGCAAAGTTATTTACTGCGTTGGAAGTACATCAAGGAAACTTCAATTATTTTTTAGATATAGCCGAAGAATGGGACGAAGACGAAAAAATCAAAGTTATTCTAGCCGTTGGAGAATGTGGCTATAACTTTAATCTTGGACAGGATGATCCAAATCAATTCGAGATTGATATATATGAAATTGATACAATGCGTGAACTTGCCATTGATTTTGTTGAACAAGGGCTTTTTGGTGAAATTCCAAGCACTATTCAAAATTATCTTGATTATGACGCAATCGCTTATGATTTATCTATGGATTACAGTGAAACAGCTATTGATAACACGCGGTATGTTTACCGAATGTCGTAACAACTCCCCCAGCAGGTCAATGCTACCAAAATTGTCCGCTACCGACCCAGGCTGTGTGGAAACACAGTTTATATGGCGGGTTTATTAAAAAACAGCGTTTTTCAGATTGTTTTATCCCAACGGATAATTTTCA